>JAJLKH010000016.1:0-37956 GCA_033839205.1 Rhodobacterales bacterium
CAGCACCATAAGCCGCCCGCCGGGCTTGAGAACGCGGTAAGCCTCGTTCAGGGCTTCCTGCGGGCGCGTCACGTTCCTGATGCCAAAGGAAATCGTGTAGACGTCGAATGTATTGTCCTCGAAGGGCAGGGCCATCGCATCACCGACAACCCAATCCAGCATCCCGGCCATCTGCTCGGCCTCGGCGCGCTTGCGGCCCTCGATCAGCATCGGCTCGGTCAGGTCCAGCACCGTGGCATGGGCATATCCGGCGCGCTTGAGATAGCGAAAGCTGATGTCGCCCGTACCGCCCGCAACATCCAGCAACCGGGTGCCCGCGCGCGGGGCCAGCCAATCCATCATCGCATCCTTCCAGATACGGTGGATGCCCATCGACATCACGTCGTTCATCACATCGTATTTCGACGCGACAGAGCCGAAAACGCCCCGGACACGCCCGGCCTTTTCCGATTCCGGCACATCCTGAAACCCGAAATGCGTGGTTCTGTTGTCTTGCTCGTCCATCTGGCCTTGCCGATCCTTGTTCTCATCCTTCTTATAGGGCGCGGGCAGGGGGCTGCAATGCGCCCCTTGTCGCGTTCATCGTCGCAATCATCCCCATAAGGTCGCCCCATGCCCGAATTGCCCGAGGTTGAAACCGTCCGCCGTGGCCTTGCCCCGGTGATGGAAGGGCAGGTGATCGCAGAGGCGAAAGTGAACCGCCCCGATCTGCGCTGGCCCTTCCCCAGCGGCATGGCCGCGCGTCTGACGGGGCGGCGGGTACTCAGGTTGCGGCGCCGGTCGAAATACATCCTGGCCGATCTGGATAGTGGCGAAACCCTATTGATCCATCTCGGCATGTCGGGGCGAATGCTGGTCTCGGGTGATCCGCTGGGGCGCTTCGTGCATGTTCACCCGGCGCCTGAAAAACACGATCACGTCGTGCTCGACATGGACAATGGCGCGCGTATCACCTTCAACGATCCACGCCGCTTTGGCTCGATGGACCTGCTCGATACCGCCACCGCGGAACAGCACAAATTGCTGGCGTTGATCGGGCCGGAACCCCTGGGCAACGATTTCAGCGAACCCTATCTGGTCGCAGCCTTCAAGGGCCGCAACACGCCGGTGAAATCGGCGCTTCTGGATCAGCGGATCGTGGCGGGCCTTGGCAATATCTATGTCTGCGAGGCGCTGTTTCGATCCCGAATCTCGCCGCGTCGCAAGGCGGGGCAGATCGCCGCAACCCGCGTTGCCGCATTGGTGCCGATCATCCGGCAGGTGCTGGCCGAAGCGATCGAGGCGGGTGGCTCCTCCTTGCGGGATTTCCGGCAGGCCGATGGCGAACTGGGCTATTTCCAGCACAGTTTCGATGCCTATGGCCGCGAGGGGGAACCCTGCCGCGCCCCCGGCTGCAACGGCGCCATCGCGCGGATCGTGCAATCGGGGCGGTCGACCTTCTACTGCCCCCAATGCCAAAGATAACTTGATCCGCGCGGCCAAGCTGATACTCAATCGGGTTTGACGACAACAAGCGAAAGCAGAATTCATGGCCTATGAGACGATCATCGTCGAAGTAGAAGACCACGTCGCCCTTATCACGCTGAACCGCCCACAGGCCCTGAACGCGCTGAACGATCAGCTGCTGGGCGAGCTTGCGGATGCGCTGACCGGGTGCCAGGACAACGACAAGGTGCGCTGCATCGTCATCACCGGTTCGGAAAAGGCCTTTGCCGCCGGGGCCGACATCAAGATGATGGCCGAGAAATCCTTTGTGGATGTCTTTGCAGGTGACCTTTTCACGCCGGAAAGCGAACAGATCCTGCGCGTTCGCAAACCGATCATCGCGGCCGTGTCCGGTTACGCGCTGGGCGGCGGGTGCGAATTGGCGATGATGTGCGTTTTCATCATTGACTCCGACACTGCCAAGTTAGGCCAGCCCGAGATCAACCTGGGCGTCGTCGCCGGCCTGGGCGGCACGCAGCGCCTGACCCGCGCCATCGGCAAGGCCAAGGCAATGGACATGAACCTGACCGGTCGCTTCATGGATGCCGAAGAGGCCGAGCGCGCGGGCCTCGTGTCCCGCGTCGTGCCCGCGAAAAAGCTGATGGAAGAGGCGATGGGCGCCGCCCAGAAGATCGCCGAGAAAAGCATGATCACCGTCATGGTCGTCAAGGAAGCGGTGAATCGCTCCTTCGAGACGACCCTGCGCGAAGGCCTGCTGTTCGAACGCCGCGTGTTCCATTCGCTCTTTGCCAGCGAAGACCAGAAAGAAGGCATGGCCGCCTTCATGGAAAAGCGCACACCGCAATTCCGCGACCGCTAAGAACCAAGCCAAGGGGCCGACATGCACGGCCCCTTGTTTTTTGTGGTGTATTTTGCGGTTTCCAAGCGGCGCGAAATCCCGTAAGGACGCCGCTACATGCGCGTGAGACCCGCTCTGGTCAGAATCAGCCGGTTGATGAAACCCGGTCCGGGCCTTTTGCGCGATAGATATTCAACTGACCCGGAAAGTGGGAAAACATCATGGCAAATACGCCCCAGTCCAAGAAACGCGCCCGTCAGAACGAAGCCCGTTTCGCCGTCAACAAAGCCCGTCGTTCGCGCATCCGCACCTTCATCCGCAAGGTCGAAGAAGCCATCGCATCCGGTGACAAGACCGCAGCCGCAGCCGCGCTGCAGGCCGCTCAGCCTGAAATGATGCGTGGCGTCACCAAGGGTGTGTTGCACAAAAACACCGTCGCCCGGAAGATGTCGCGCCTGGCCGCTCGGGTCAAAGCGCTGGGCTGAACCGCCTAACTGATTGAGTCAAAATGCGTCGCCCGCGGTTCCGCCGGGCGGCGCTTTTTTGCGTTCTGCGGGCGTCTTCACGGGCCCGAGAGATTCTTTTTCGAAAAGCGTGAGTCAAGGTCATAGTTCGGTTGCTTCGGCTTCTCGGCAATTGGTAATTTCACCCTGCGAGTCACTTCGCCCTGGGGGGACAGGGGTGCTGAGAGGCCTTGTTTTCAAGGTGTATCGGCTTCGACAAGCAGAAGAGAAAGCCATGATTGGGCATGGCTTCAAATCTGACTGACGAACACTGCATGTGCAGTGAACCATGTCCTTCTGAATGTGCATTGTGTGTGCGAGTGCGTGATCGGCATCCTCTGGGACTGGATGCAGTTTGCGTGCCGGGCGCGATGTGCGGATCGGTCATGAAACTTGGGTTTTGCGTCATTGTCACTGCGGCAATGATCACGCCCTTTGTGTGTTATGAACCCGGGGTCTTGTGATGTTGCGGGACTTGAACAGGTGGGACTTGGGGTAGAATGACACAAGAACAATGGGGACAGCTGCAGCGGAAACTTCTCGGCACTGTGGGCAAGAACAATTATGCCAACTGGATTGAGCCGCTGGAGTTCTCTGATATCTCGGAAGGCGTCGCCACCTTTCATGTCCCGACCAATTTTCTGGGCAATTACGTCGCGCAGAACTTTGGTGACCTGATTCTGCATCAGCTGACCGAATCCGGTCAGGTCGTGCGACGTGTGAATTTCCGCGTTGCGGCCAATTCCGCCCAGCGCCCGGCCGTCGAATCGATGCCGGCCCCCCTGTCCGACGCCGCCCCCGTGGCCGCGCTTGCCGCCGACCAGCTGCCCGGCGCACCGCTGGACAGGCGTTTCACCTTCGACAGTTTCGTCGTGGGCAAGCCGAACGAACTGGCCCACGCCGCCGCGCGTCGCGTGGCCGAAGGTGGGCCGGTCACGTTCAACCCGTTGTTCCTTTATGGGGGCGTCGGTCTTGGCAAGACCCACCTGATGCACGCCATCGCCTGGGAGCTTCAGACAAAACGCCCCGACCTGAACGTGGTCTATCTGTCCGCGGAACAGTTCATGTACCGCTTCGTGCAGGCGCTGCGCGATCGCAAGATGATGGATTTCAAGCAGATCTTCCGCGCGGTCGATGTGCTGATGGTCGATGACGTGCAGTTCATCGCGGGCAAGGACAGCACGCAGGAGGAATTCTTCCACACGTTCAACGCGCTTGTGGACGGGAACAAGCAGATCATCATTTCCGCTGATCGCGCCCCCGGCGAGATCAAGGACCTCGAAGACCGGATCAAGTCGCGCCTGCAATGCGGTCTTGTCGTCGATCTGCATCCCACCGATTACGAACTGCGCCTCGGGATCCTGCAATCAAAGGTCGAGACGTATCGCCAGCAATACCCAGGACTTGAGATTTCCAATCAGGTCCTCGAATTCCTGGCGCACCGGATCAGCACCAATGTGCGCGTTCTGGAAGGCGCGCTGACACGGCTTTACGCCTTCGCCAGCCTTGTCGGCCGCGAGATCACGATGGAACTGACGCAGGATTGCCTGGCCGATGTCCTGCGCGCCTCCGAGCGCAAGATCACGATCGAGGAAATCCAGCGTCGCGTGTCCGAGCATTACAACATCCGCCTGTCCGACATGATCGGGCCCAAGCGCGTGCGCAGCTATGCGCGGCCGCGCCAGGTGGCGATGTATCTGTGCAAGCAACTCACCAGCCGTTCCCTGCCCGAGATCGGGCGCAGGTTCGGGGGGCGCGATCACACAACGATCATGCATGGCGTTCGCCGGATCGAAGAACTGCGCGTGCAGGATGGTCAGATCGCCGAAGATATCGAGATGCTGCGCCGCACGCTCGAGGCCTAAGCCCGTTTCATCGCCGTGGCAGACCGTCTTGGGGCTTTTTGCATCCAAGGCGGTCTCTCGGCACTTGACGGCCCTCTTTTTCCACCCGAAAACGCAAGAAAAGCCTTGAGTGGGCAGGTATTTGGGATACCTTGCCCATCCCGGCATCGCGGGGCGACCAGGGCGCAAGGCCGGTAGCGGATAGGAGCGACGGAATGAAACTCAGCATCGAACGCGGAACGCTTCTGAAGGCCGTGTCGCAGGCGCAATCTGTTGTCGAGCGGCGCAATACCATCCCGATCCTTGCCAATGTGCTGATCGAGGCCGAGGGAAATACCGTCACTTTTCGCGCCACCGACCTTGATATCGAGGTGCTGGACAAGGCACCCGCACAGGTCGAACGCGCCGGATCCACGACGGTGTCGGCGGTCATGCTGCATGAAATCGTCCGCAAGCTGCCGGATGGATCGCTTGTGACGCTCTCCGATGACAGTGCCGCCGGTCGGCTCAGCGTGCAGGCGGGCCGTTCGCATTTCAATTTGGCCACCCTGCCCAAGGAAGATTTCCCGGTCATGGCCTCGTCGGATTACGCCAGCAATTTCAGCGCCCCGGCCGGCGTGCTGCGGCGGCTGTTCGACAAGTCGAAATTCGCCATCTCGACCGAAGAGACACGGTATTACCTGAACGGCGTCTACATGCATGTGGCCGATGGCGAAGGCGGCAAGGTCCTGCGGTGCGTGGCGACAGATGGCCACCGTCTGGCGCGTATCGACGCGCCGCTTCCTGCCGGGGCCGAAGGCATGCCCGGCGTGATCGTGCCGCGCAAGACCGTGGGCGAATTGCGCAAGCTCCTGGATGACGATGATATGCAGATCGCGGTTTCAGTCTCGGAAACCAAAGTCCGCTTTGCGACGCCCGACATCACCCTGACCTCCAAGGTGATCGACGGGACATTCCCCGACTACACCCGCGTGATCCCGCAGGGCAACTCGCGCCGGCTCGAAGTGGACGCGCGCGATTTTGCGGCGGCCGTCGATCGTGTGGCCACCGTGTCGTCCGAACGCTCGCGCGCCGTGAAACTCTCGCTGGACGAAGACCGCCTGGTTTTGTCCGTGAACGCCCCCGACAGCGGCGCCGCCGAGGAAGAGCTTGCCGTCGCCTACGGGGACGAGCGACTGGAAATCGGGTTCAACGCGAAATACCTGCTGGAAATCGCCAGCCAGGTTGACCGCGAGAATGCCGTTTTCATGTTCAACTCCGCAGGCGATCCGACCCTGATGCGCGAAGGCAATGACATGTCGGCGGTCTATGTCGTCATGCCGATGCGGGTGTGACGGGCGCGCTGCGCTGTCCTGAAGAACGAAAGGCCGGGGCGTGTCTGGCCTCTTTCTGACCGAACTGACCCTGTCGCATTTCCGCTCGCATCGCGGCGGTCATCTGGCATTGGACGGGCGGCCCGTGGCGCTTTACGGACCGAACGGGGCGGGCAAGACCAACATTCTGGAAGCTGTATCGCTGTTTTCGCCCGGTCGCGGCCTGCGCCGGGCCAGTGCTGCGGATATGGCACGGCGCCCGGAATCGCTGGGCTGGAAGATCACCGGCATCCTGCGCAGCCTGCATCAGGTACATGAGATTGCGATCTGGTCTGAAGATGGCGCCGCGCGGCAGGTCACGATTGACGACAAGGTAGCCACGCAACTCGCCCTTGGCCGGATTGCCCGCGTGCTCTGGCTGATCCCGGCGATGGACCGGCTCTGGATCGAAGGGGCGGAAGGGCGGCGGCGGTTTCTGGATCGCATGACCATGAGCTTTATCCCCGATCATGCCGATGTCAGCCTGACCTATGAAAAGGCGATGCGCGAACGCAATCGCCTGCTCAAGGACCAGGTGCGCGATACGCATTGGTATGGTGCGATCGAGGCGCAGATGGCCCGCGCCGGTGCCGCGATCCATGCCAACCGGCTTGCGGTGCTGGACCTGTTGCGCGCGGCGCAGGATCAGGCGGAAACCGCTTTTCCTGCGGCCGAGCTTGACCTGCAACAGACCGAAGGCGGCATGCCTGATACCGAATCCGATCTGCTGGACGCGCTGCGCGAAAGCCGGTTCCGCGATCTGGCTGCCGGGCGCAGCCTTGTCGGGCCGCACCGCAGCGATCTTTACGCGGTCTATGCCGCCAAGGGCGTGCCCGCGTCGGATTGCTCGACAGGCGAGCAGAAGGCGCTGCTTGTCTCGCTTATCCTTGCCAACGCGCGCGGACTTGCGCGCGATTTCGGCGCGCCGCCGCTTTTGCTTCTGGATGAGGTGGCGGCCCATCTTGATGCTAACCGCCGCGCCGCGCTCTATGACGAAATCTGCGCGCTCGGCGCACAGGCCTGGATGACCGGGACTGGCCCCGAACTTTTCGATACCATCGCCGCGCGGGCGCAAATGTTCGAAGTCACCGAAGAGGCTGGAACATCGGTGATTTCGGCGCGATAAGACATCACGGTATCCGCCGTCTTTTCCGAAAGCTCCACCATGACCGCTTCGCTCGCCGATCTTCTGCTTTATGCCGGTGCCATCCTGATCCTGTTCCTGACACCCGGTCCCGTCTGGGTGGCGCTGACGGCGCGCGCGCTGTCGGGTGGCTTTGCCTCGGCATGGCCTCTGGCGGTGGGGGTGGTGCTGGGCGATATCCTGTGGCCCCTGCTGGCAATCCTTGGCGTCGCCTGGATCGTGTCGGTCTTCGACGGTTTCATGACCGTGATGCGCTATGTCGCGGCGGGAATGTTCCTGTTCATGGGCGCGATGCTGATCCGTCATGCCGGCCATACCATCGGCACGGACAGCCGCCTGACACGTCCGGGCCGCTGGGCCGGTTTCATGGCCGGTGTCGCGGTGATCATCGGCAATCCCAAGGCGGTGCTCTTCTACATGGGGGTGCTGCCGGGCTTCTTTGATCTGACACGGATCACCTGGGTGGATGTCGCGGCGATCCTTGCCATTTCATGCACGATCCCGCTGATGGGCAACCTCTTGATGGCGTTGTCCGTGGATCGCGCGCGGCGTCTTCTGACCTCGCCCTCGGCCCTCAAGCGGGTCAATGTCGTGGCCGGAATCCTTCTGTGCCTCGTGGGGCTGATAATCCCCTTCGTATAGCGCAAAATATGGGGCAATGACGTGACATTCCCCCCAAGGTTTCGTATAAAATTCCGAAATCAAGAAGGATTGGCGGAATGTCCGACAACGAAAAGATCCCCGAGGAATACGGCGCGGATTCTATCAAGGTTCTCAAGGGGTTGGAGGCCGTACGCAAGCGGCCCGGCATGTATATCGGTGACACCGACGATGGCTCGGGTCTGCACCACATGGTCTACGAGGTCGTGGACAACGGCATTGACGAGGCTCTGGCCGGTCACGCTGACCATGTCCATGTGATCATTCACCCCGACAACAGCGTGTCCGTGCGCGACAACGGACGCGGTATTCCCGTGGGCATTCACGAGGGCGAAGGCGTTTCGGCGGCAGAGGTCATCATGACCCAGCTCCATGCGGGCGGCAAGTTCGACCAGAACTCCTACAAGGTGTCCGGCGGTCTGCATGGTGTGGGCGTCTCGGTTGTGAACGCGCTCTCCGATTGGCTCGAGCTGCGGATCTGGCGCGAAGGCAAGGAACACTTCGCCCGGTTCGAGCGTGGCGATACCGTGGAACATCTGCGCGTCGTGGGTGACGCCAACGGGCAAAAGGGCACCGAAGTGCGCTTTCTGGCCTCGACCACGACCTTCTCGAACCTCGACTATTCCTTCGAAACCTTGGAAAAGCGTCTGCGCGAACTGGCCTTCCTGAACTCGGGCGCGCGCATCATCCTCGAAGATTTGCGTCCGGCGGAACCGCTCAAGACCGAACTATACTATGAAGGCGGCGTGCGGGAATTCGTGAAATACCTCGATCGCTCCAAGTCCTCGATCATGTCCGATCCGATCTACATGACCGGCGAAAAGGACGGGATCGGCGTCGAAGTCGCGATGTGGTGGAACGACAGCTACCATGAAAACGTGCTGCCCTTCACCAACAACATCCCGCAGCGCGATGGCGGCACCCATATGGCGGGTTTCCGTGGCGCGCTGACCCGGACCATCAACAACTATGCCCAGTCCAGCGGGATCGCCAAGCGCGAGAAAGTGGCCTTTACCGGCGATGACGCGCGCGAAGGCCTGACATGCGTGCTGTCCGTCAAGGTGCCGGATCCAAAATTCTCCAGCCAGACCAAGGACAAACTGGTGTCCTCCGAGGTGCGTCCGGCGGTCGAGAACCTTGTGAACGAAAAGCTGGCCGAATGGTTCGAAGAGCATCCGAACGAGGCGAAAGTGATCGTCGGCAAGATCGTCGAGGCCGCGCTGGCGCGTGAAGCCGCCCGCAAGGCGCGTGAACTGACCCGGCGCAAGACGGCGATGGACGTCAACTATCTGGCCGGCAAGCTCAAGGATTGCTCGGAAAAAGATCCCTCCAAGACCGAAGTTTTCCTGGTCGAGGGTGACAGCGCCGGGGGGTCGGCCCAGACCGGCCGTGATCGGCGCACCCAGGCGGTTCTGCCTCTGCGCGGCAAGATCCTGAACGTGGAACGCGCGCGGTTCGACCGAATGCTCGGCAGCCAGGAAATCGGCAACCTTGTCATGGCGCTGGGCACCGGGATCGGTCGCGATGAATTCGACATCTCGAAACTGCGCTACCACAAGATCGTCATCATGACCGATGCCGACGTGGACGGCGCGCATATCCGTACCCTGCTGCTGACCTTCTTCTACCGGCAGATGCCGCAGCTGATCGAGGGCGGATACCTCTATATCGCGCAACCGCCGCTCTACAAGGTCGGGCGCGGCAAGTCCGAGGTCTATCTGAAAGACCAGACCGCGCTTGAGAATTACCTGATCGATCAGGGTACCGAAGGTGCGATCCTGCGCCTTGGCTCTGGCGAGGATATCAGCGGCCAGGACCTGGTTCGCATCGTCGAGGAAGCGCGACAGGTTCGCCGGATTCTGGAAGCTTTCCCAACGCATTACCCGCGCCACATCCTTGAACAGGCCGCAATCGCCGACGCCTTCGCGCAAGGGCGCGCCGATGCCGATTTGCAAGGCGTGGCCGATGCCGTTGCCAAGCGGCTTGACCTGATCGCGGTGGAATACGAACGCGGCTGGACCGGGCGCATCACCCAGGATCACGGCATTCGTCTGTCCCGCGTGCTGCGCGGTGTCGAAGAGGTGCGTACGCTGGATGGGCAGGTCCTGCGCTCCGGCGAAGCGCGCAAGCTGGGCCAGATGAGCGCCGCGCTGCGCGAGGTCTACACCCTGCCCGCCAAGCTGATCCGCAAGGATCGCTCGCAAGCGATCCACGGCCCGCTGGACCTGCTGGATGCGATCCTGAAAGAAGGCGAAAAGGGCCTCTCGCTGCAACGTTACAAGGGTCTGGGCGAGATGAACCCGGAACAGCTGTGGGAAACCACCCTTGACCCCGAGGCGCGAACCCTCTTGCAGGTCAAGATCGACGACATGGCCGAGGCCGACGATCTGTTCACCAAGCTGATGGGCGATGTGGTGGAACCGCGCCGCGAATTCATCCAGCAAAACGCGCTGAACGTCGAAAACCTGGATTTCTAAAGATCGAAAAGGGGGCAAAAGCCCCCTTTTTCACACCTCGGCCGCTGTCGGGATTACGGCCTCTTCGATCAGGCGCATGATATCCCCGAAATAGCCCTGGCTGCGGGCCGGGCGGGTCGGGTCCGAGGTCAGGGCCATCGATAGGTTCAGCCCCGGCACGATGCAGATCACTTGCCCGCCATAACCGCGTGCCAGCGCATAGTCTTGGCCTGCCGCGCGGCCAAGAAACCAACCATATCCATAATCAAGACCGGAAAACGGCGAGCTTGTCCGCGGCTGCAACGACGCGCTGACCCAGTCGCCGCCCAAGACACGCGCGCCGTCCCAGACACCGCCCGACAGATAAAGCGCGCCGAACCGAACCATATCGGAAAGGGTCAGGGCCATCTCGTTCCCACCAAGGTAACGGCCTTGCGGGTCGCGGGTCCATGCCGGGATCTCCATGCCCAAAGGATCGCCCAGCCGGCTTCGCGCCAGCGCCAGCAGGCTGGCGCCGCCGGCCTCGGACAGAACTGCCCCCAGAACATGAAAGCTTCCGGTAGAATACAGCATCTCCCCACCCGGTTCCGCAACGAAGGGGCGCAACAGCGCATCCGCCACCCAATCGCGGCTGCTGATCCAGGATCCGTAATTCTCCCCTGAGGTACGCTCAAGTCCGGCCTGCATCGTCACAAGGTTCTCGATGGTCAGCGCGCCGACACGCGGATCGGCCCCGGCCGGAATCAGGCGCGGCGCAACCTCGGCCAGCGTCGCTGTCACGCTTGGAATCTCGTCCCGATCCAGCGCCGCGCCGGTCAGTGCGGCAACGATCGTCTTGGACACGGATTTTACAGGAACGGCCCGATCCAGCCCCGGACCCCGGAAGCGTTCGGCCAGAACCTGCGTTCCGCCGATGCTGATCATCAGGGCATGGCATTGCTCCATCGCGCGCGCCCGGTCCGCTACCGTCTGCCATGGGTTTGTCTGCCCCAGCGCAGGGCTTGCCAGCAAGGCGGCGCTTGCGGTCATCATGGCGCGACGTGTCAGGTGGGATGGATGCTTGCTCATGTTGCCCAACCTATGCCCAAGGCCCGCCTCTGCCAGTCAGAAAACCGTGAAGGCGCATCCGCTTGCATCAGGCGCCGTTTATGTGTCCCTTGAAAGGCCAGGAGCGACGGAGAAACGGATGTCACCACATTTCGCGCAGAGGATGGAAAAGGTCGAACCTTCGGCCATCAAGGAACTTCTGGCTCTTGGTGCTGACCCCTCGATCATCTCCTTCGGGGGTGGCTATCCCGACGCCAGCCTGTTTCCCGCCGCCCAGCTCGAACAGGTGTTTCGCGATGTGATCACCGCGCCCGGCGGGGCCGCGATGCAATATGCCCCCTCGGACGGCTTGCCGCGCCTGCGCGAACAGATCGCGGAATTGATGCGCGCGGATGGGACCGACTGCCGCCCCGAGGATGTTCTGATCCTGCAAGGATCGCAACAAGGGCTTGATTTCGCGGCAAAGATGCTGGTCGATCCGGGTGATGTCATCGTGACCGAAGACCCGACTTTCCTGGGCGCGCTGATCGCGTTCAACCCCAGCCAGCCGCGCTATGTCGCCATTCCCATGGATGCTGACGGGATGCGGACCGACGCGCTTGAGGTGGCGCTGAAGGCCAATCCCCGCGCCCGCATGATCTATACGGTGCCGGATTTCCAGAACCCGACCGGCGTGACCCTGTCGCTGGAGCGCCGCAAGCGTCTGATCGAACTGGCCAACCGGCATGACGTGATCGTGCTGGAGGATACGCCCTATCGCCACATACGTTTCGCGCGCGAAACCCTGCCCACTCTCAAATCGCTGGATACGCAGGGTCGGGTGATCCACCTTGGCAGCTTTTCCAAGGTCCTTGTGCCGGGTCTGCGGATCGGATGGGCCGTCGCCGCGCCGGAACTGCTGGAAAAGATGGCGCTGCTGAAGGTGGCTGCGGATACCCAGACCTCGACCCTGAACATGGCGGCGGCCAGCCTGTTTCTGGATCGCTACGATCTGAGCGCCCATATCGCGATGCTTCAGCGCAGTTACCGCCAGAAGAAAGAGGTAATGCTGGACGCGATCCGCCAGCATTTCCCGCAGGATGTGACCGTGACCGACCCTGAGGGCGGTCTGTTTACCTGGGCTTCATTTCCCGAAGGCTTCGATGCCACTGCCTTCATGCGTGATGTGGCGCTGCCGCAGGCGCGGGTGGCCTATGTGCCGGGTGCCACCTTCTTTCCGGTGCATGAACAGCCCAATCATGCGCGCATCAACTATTCCGCCCAATCCGAGGACCGGATCCGCGCGGGAATTGCCGCGCTTGGCAAGGCGCTCAAGGCTGCTGGATAGGTTGCTTCGCGCCAGTCGGCCTTGACCTGCGGTCAGGACGATCTAGTTGGCCCGTGTTTTGCCCTTCCAGAAATCTGTTGCGACTCTTTTGGATAATGGTTACCCCAATCCTTGTTCTGGTCCGGTCGGGTATCCGTCCGGTTAAAATGGGAATCCGGTGCGTGTCCTTTGGATGCAAGTCCGGAACTGCCCCCGCAACTGTAAGCGGTGAGCGCGGCTGAACCACGTCACTGGGGATCAAACCCTGGGAAGACTCAGCCAAGCTTTGACCCGCGAGTCAGGAGACCTGCCAGGATGTTCACCCTATCCGGACGCGGGGCGCGTTATGGATAACGGTTTTTCCGTAGTGGTGGCATTTGCACCGTCTGCGGAGGAGTCTCTCCTTCCAATGACAGATACTGGATTTGGACACGCCTTTCGGGGCGTTCACGGAGAAAAACATGAAATATCCCCTATCCCTGATGGCACTCCTGCTGGCAGGCACCGCCCCCGTTCTGGCGCAGGATGCGCCCGTTTTCGATCTGGACGAGATCGTTTTTTCCGGCGGCCTGACGCCTTTTGCGGCGGATGCCTTCGGGCGCACCGTCAGTGTGATCACATCGGATGATATCGAGGAACGCGGCTTGCGCAGCGTTCAGGATGCCTTGCGCGCCGTTCCGGGTGTGTCGGTGTCCAGCGTTGGCGCGAACTATACCCAAGTGCGCCTGCGTGGTGGCGAAAGCAACAACGTGGTCATCCTTGTGGATGGGGTCGAGCTTGGCGGCGGCGGCGAAGAATACATCCTGTCCGGTCTGGAGACCGCGAATATCGACCGGATCGAGGTTCTGCGCGGACCGCAATCCGTATTCTACGGCTCCAACGCGTCCAGCGGTGTGATCAACATCATCACGCGCAACCCCCAGCAGGGTGTCGAATACGGTGGCGCGGTCGAGGCCGGGAGTGGTTACTCGGCTTCCGGATATGTCTCGCAGCGGACCGAACGCATGGGCCTGGGTCTGACCTTCAGCCGGTTTGACGACGAGGGGTTTGATGCCTCGGGCGATGGTGGGGAAAAGGATGGCACGCGCCGCACCACGCTGGGCCTGACCGGCGATTGGAAGGCCACCGATGATCTGACCTTCGGTTTCAACATCCGCCGTTCGGATGAAGATTATGACTATGACGTCAACAGCTTTACCGCCACCACGGCGGATGAATACGTGGTGGACGAGATCGACGCACTGAGCGAACGCGAGGAAATCACCGCCCGCGTCTATGCCAAGTACGAGATGCTTGACGGGCGTCTGTCGCATGACCTGTCGTATTCGATCAGCCGGTTTGACCAGTTCAGTGAAGACGCGGTGCAGGGCACCTATGAGCTGGACGGCGAGACCCGCAGCCTCAAGTACGCGGCCAGCCTTTCGCTGGATGGTCAACGCCTGGCCGATGCGCGCCAACTTGTGAGCCTTCTGGTCGAAGATGTTCGCGAGGAAACATCGACAAGTTTCGTGCCGACCACCCGGCGTGAAAGCACATCTATCGCCCTGGAATATCGCGCTTTCCTTGAGGGTGGCCTGGATATTCAGGCCGGCGTGCGCCATGACATGAATGACAGCTTCGATGACTTCACGACGTGGAACGTGGGTCTGTCCTACCGGATACCTGACACAGGTTTGCGCCTGCATGCCTCTGCGGGAACGGGTGTCGTCAACCCGAACTTCTTTGAAAACTTTGGCGGGGCCTTCGGCTATATCGCGAACACCGCTCTCAAGCCCGAACAGAACCGCGGGTTCGATATCGGTATCGAGGCTGCATTCCTTGATGGTCGCGGGTTGATCGACGTGACCTATTTCAACGAAGAACTGACGGATGCCATTTCGGATACCGCCGGTGTTGCCGGGCCGGGGGGCACCTGTACGCCAAGCGCTGGCGCCTCTACGACCTGCTACGTCAACCTTTCGGGCAAAAGCCCGCGCGAAGGCGTCGAGGTCAGCGCATCGTTGCAGGCGACGGACAACCTGAGCTTGCGGCTGGCCTATACCTATCTTGATGCAAAAACCCCGTCGGGCACGCCTGCGACCCGTCGCCCGAAGCATGAGCTTGGGCTGGGTGCGACGCTGAAAACCTTTGGGGGCAAGGGAAGCGTAACGGCGGATCTGCGCCATGTTTCCGGCAGTTTCGATACGCAGTTCTTCGGCGGCTTCACCACCGAGGAATTGCCGGATTTCACGACTGTCAACCTGTCGGCATCTTATGACCTGACCGAAAACCTGGCGCTGACAGGACGGGTCGTGAACCTGTTTGACGAAGACTATTCCGAAAGCTGGGGTTATGCCTCGCGCGGCAGAACGGTCTATGTCGGCATCCAGGGCAAGTGGTAGGATATCGCCCATATGCAAGGCCCTTGCGCCGCCTCTATCTGGCGGTGCGGGTGGCTTGCACGGTTTTTCTGATGGCGGGTGCGGCGCAGGCTGATGCGCCTGCCCGTGTCGTGTCGATGAACCTGTGCACCGATCAGCTGGCGATGATGCTGGCGGATGAGGGGCAGCTTATCTCGGTCTCGCATATCGCGCTGGATCCGCTGGCTTCGCCCATGGTTGCGGAGGCCGAAAAATATCCGGTGAACCACGGTCAGGCCGAACAGATCTTTGCGATGCGCCCCGATCTTGTTCTGGCCGGTGTCTATAGCGATCCCTATACGGTGGGCTTGTTGCGGCGTCTGGGTGTCGCGGTGGTGCAATTTCCGCTGGAGCGAGATTTCGACGCGATCCGGTCCAATATCCTCAAGATGGGTGAGGTTCTGGGCCGGCAAGATCAGGCGCAATCCATGGTGGCGCGTTTCGACAGCGATCTGGCCCTACTGCAAGAGGATAGCGGGCCGGTGCCTTCGGCCTTGCTGCATTATGCCAATAATTACACCTCGGGCGACAAGTCGCTGGCGCATGAGATCCTGGTTGCCGCGGGTCTGAGCAATGTCACGGTGGATGCGGGGATGACGTTCGCCGGGTCCGTGCCGCTGGAACAGCTGGTGCTGCTGATGCCGGATCTTGTGGTGTCGGGGCAGGTCTATCCGGGGGCGTCGCGCGCCGAAGAGGTGCTGCACCATCCCGCCTTGCGCAGTTTGCGCGCGCGCCAGAACGGTGCCGCCCTGACCGATGCGGAATGGGTCTGCGGCACGCCGCTGGTGCTGCGTGCGGTTGCGCGGCTTGTGGACATACGGAAGCGTATGCAATGAGCGCGTCGAAACCCCTGACCTTGGTTCTGGTCTTTCTATGTCTTGCCCTGTTCGGGCTGTCGATCCTGATCGGACCGGCAGGGTTGACTATGGGCGACACGTTGCGCGCGTTGTTCCTGGGGCAGGGCGAGGCCGCAACGCTGGTGATGCGCGAAATCCGCCTGCCGCGCGCGATCCTCGCGGTTCTGGTCGGTGCTTCGCTTGGGCTGGCGGGGGCCGCGATGCAGGGCTATCTGCGCAATCCACTGGCGGAGCCGGGGCTGATCGGCGTGTCCGGTTCTGCCGCGCTGGGCGCCGTCATCGCCTTGCAGACCGGGCTGGTTGCCGCATGGTGGCTGGCGTTGCCGCTGGCGGCGCTGGCCGGTGCATTGGCGGCTGTGCTGCTGATCCTACTATTGGCCGGGCCGCGCGGATCATCCCTGACGCTGATCCTGGCCGGCATCGCGGTCAGTGCCCTGGCGGGAGCGATGACGACGCTGGTTCTGAACCTGTCGCCCAATCCTTTTGCCGCAAGCGAGGTGGTGTTCTGGATGATGGGATCGCTATCGGACCGGTCTTTCGATCATGTGCTGGTCGCGCTGCCCTTCATGCTGGTTGGCTGGGTCCTGATGCTGTCGCTGGGCCGCGCGCTGGATGTTCTGACGCTGGGCGAGGATGCCGCGGCCACGATGGGGGTCTCTGGCATACGCACGCGTACGTTTCTGGTGCTTGGCATCGCATCAAGCGTCGGGGCCGCGACGGCCGTGGCGGGTGCGATCGGGTTCGTGGGACTGGTCGTGCCGCATGTCTTGCGGCCTTTCGTGGGGGCGCGGCCTTCGGCGCTGCTGTGGGCCTCGGCGCTGGGCGGGGCGATCATGGTGCTGGCTGCCGATCTTGCGGTGCGCCTGATCCTGCCGGATCGCGATCTGAAACTGGGGGTGCTGATGGCGATCATCGGTGCGCCGTTCTTCCTGCACCTGATCTACAAGACGCGGGGCGAGATCCGATGACCCTGCTTGCCATCGAAAAGCTGACCGTGCTGCGGGGCGAATGCCCGGTCGTCGATCATGTCGACCTGTCGGTCGGCGCGGGTGAATGCGTGGGGCTGATCGGGCCGAACGGGGCCGGCAAGACAACCCTGATGCGGGCGGTGCTGGGGCTGGAGCGTTTCACGGGCGCATCAAGCCTTGCCGGAATGAGCGCCGCCGATCGTGCGCGCGCGGCAGCCTTTCTGCCGCAAGCCCGCCAGATCGCCTGGCCCGTCGATGTCGAGACGCTGGTCAGTCTTGGGCGCGTGCCGCATCTGCCACGCGGGGGCACGATCAGCGCGGCGGATCGGGACGCGATCGAGCAGGCCCTGCACCGTCTTGGCCTGGACGGGTTCCGGCAGCGGATTGCCACGCAGCTTTCGGGGGGCGAACAGGGGCGCGTTCTGATCGCGCGCGCATTGGCGCAGCAGACACCGCTTCTGTTGGCGGATGAACCGATTGCGGGCCTTGATCCGGCGCAGCAGATCGCGACCATGCAGGTCTTTGCTGAACTTGCGCGCGAGGGGCGGGCGGTTGTCGTGTCCCTGCATGACCTGGGGCTGGCCGCGCGGCATTGCACGCGGTTGGTGCTGATGCATCAAGGGCGTGTCGTTGCCGATGGTCAACCCGACGAGGTCCTGACGCCCGATCTTGTGGCGCAGGTGTTTGGCGTTTCGATCTGGCGTCAGGACAGCCCGATGGGGCCAGTGTTCCAACCGATGGATGTACTGTGATGCAGCTATGTCTTGATCATCCCTGGCTGACACTGGACCTTGGGCAAGAGATGCGCGTGATCAGTTGGGCGCCGCATCGTGGTGGGCTGACGACGGCGCGCCATGTCTTGTGGCGGGAAGTGCGCAATGCCGACCTGACGGAAGACTTCGATGTCCTGGCCTGGCTGAGGCAGGAATGCCGGGCGCGCGACATGGCCGAAGCGGTGGCCATGCTGACATCACGCAAGATCGCAACATTCAGTCGTGCAGAGCGCACCGTGGGGTCGGTGCGCGCGCAGGCCGTGGCGACCGTGGGGCTATCCAATGCCGAACGCGCAGCAGACAACATATCCCGTGCCGCGGCAGAGCGATCCGGTTACGGGACGATCAATATCGCCGTCATGATCGACCTGCCGCTTGACGATATCGCTTTGATCGAGGCGCAAAGCATTGCCAGCGCGGCAAGGACGGCTGCGGTGCGCGAATCCGGTGCGATGACGCCTGATGGACCCGCGACCGGGACCGGTACGGATTGCATTGTAGTGGCTGCGCCTGCCGGTGAAATGCCGTTTTGCGGGCTTCACACGCCGCAGGGTAAGGCGATTGCCGCAGCGGTTTATGCTGCTGTGCGCGAGGGTGCGGATCAATGGATCGCCGAGACGGGGGGAAAACCTTATGCTCTGGGCTGATGTGTGGATCCGCCGGTGCGGAAACCGGAAAGCGGTGACAAGATGATCGACCTGGGTGTCATGACCGGTCTTATCGGGCGCGGAGGCGTCGTGATGTGGATCATCGCGGCCCTGTCCGTGTTGACCCTTGCCCTGATCCTGTGGAAAGTCTGGCGCCTTGCGCTTGGCGGCATGTGGCATCGTGCGCAGGCAGATGTTGCCATCGCCCGGTGGCTATCGGGCGATGACGGTGCGGCGGCTGCTATGCTGGACAGGCCGCGCGGCGTGCGGTCCCGTGTGCTGGGACATGCCATGCGCGCCCTGCGTGACAAGGGCCTGGATCGTGACGCGGCCCGCGATGACATCCTGCGCGTGGCGCGGCGTGAACTGGCCGAGGCCCGTAGCGGTTTGCGCGCATTCGAACTGATTTCGACCATCGCGCCGTTGCTGGGGTTGCTGGGAACGGTGCTTGGGATGATCACGGCATTTCAGGCGCTTCAGACCTCGGGCGCGCAGGCTGATCCGACGATCCTGGCCGGTGGCATCTGGGAAGCGCTTCTGACCACGGCGGCAGGCATGGCCGTGGCCATTCCGGCCGGTGTTGCGCTGGTCTGGTTCGAAAGTCTTGCCGATAGCCTGCAAGCCGATCTTGAGGATGCAGTGACCCAATTGCTGATCCGCGATCCATCACGGCAGGTGGGCGCATGATCTTTACCATCGACAGCCCCCGGCCCCGGCGCAAACCCAGCCTGACCCCGATGATCGACGTGGTCTTTTTGTTGCTGGTGTTCTTCATGCTGGCGTCGCGCTTCGGGCAGGAGGCGCAGATGCCATTGGTGCTTGGCGGCACGGGCGAAGCATACAGCGGCCCGCCCCGCCTGATCGATGTGCTGCCCGAAGGCCAGCGGTTGAACGGCGTCGATCGCAACATGGATGACCTTTTGGCGGCTCTGACGGCGTTGACCGCGTCGCCCGCGGATACGGTTGTTCTGCGTGCCCGCGACGGGGCGGAATTGCAGCGCCTTGTTTCGGTCATTACGGCACTGCGTGAGGCGGGATTTGCCGCGGTGGCGGTGGTGCCGTGATGCAGGGCCGTTTCCAGATTGCAGGCGCGCGTCGACGCCGGGCACCTGCCGAGGCGATGGTGTCCATGATCAACATCGTCTTCCTGCTGCTGATCTTCTTTCTGTTGAGCGCGACAATCGCGCCGCCTGATCCTTTCGATGTGACGCTTCCCGGGGCCACGGCACAGGATGGCGCCGACACATCCGGCCGGATGGTGTTGCATGTCGCTGCGGATGGGGAAATGGCCTATGGCGATTTGCGCGGGGATGCTGCGATTGCAGCCCTTGTGACCGAGGGGGATGGTCGCCCGGACCGTGTGATGTTGAGGGCCGATGAGGGGCTTGATGGTGCGGTGTTTGCGGGCATTCTGGAGCGGCTGGCGGCGGCCGGCCTCGGTGACGTTGACCTGATGGTGACCCAGAGATGAAGGGGCTGTTCGAATTCACGGGCTTCGCGGGGCTGGCGCTTGCGCTGCATGTGGCGGCGTTCCAGGGTCTTCCCGAAGGCAGCCAGAGCGCCGGTTCCGGGGGTGATGCGCTTGTGACCGTGGTATCCGCGTCGGCCAGCCTGTCCGATATGGTTGACGCTTGGGATCGCCCGCCTGCTGTGGATCAGCTTGTGCCGGCGGCCTTGCCGCCTGTTTCGCCGCCCATGGTGGATGCATCGCCCGTGCCGATGCCGGTACCTCAGATGCGCCGCGCCGCGCCGTTGCAGCCGGGATTGGTTTTGCCACCCGCGCCGGATCGTCCGCTTTCCGATATTTCGTCCGCTCAGCCGGAGCCGCCGCCGGTTGCACAAGAGGCGCCGATTGCGACGGTGCGGCCCAAGGCGCGACCTGTGCCTGCGCCGCGCGAAAAGACTGCAGCTGCTCCTTCGGCGCCGCGCGCGCAGGCCAGCCAGCCTGCCAGAACAGCGGCAGGCAGCGGTGCGACTGCCGCGCGTGGCACAAGCGGGCCATCGGATACGGCCACATTGACCGCCGGGGCGCGTCAGTCGTTGCTGGCGGAATGGGGCGGAAAGATACGCAACCGTATTGATCGGGCCAGACCACAGGGATCGGGCCGCGGAACGGTCACTGTCATGATGACAGTTCGGCGCGATGGAGCAATCCAGAGCGTCAGCATCGCCAAGTCTTCGGGTCAGCCATCCCTTGATCAAGCCGCGCTGCGCACGGTGCAGAAGGCCGGTCCGGTACCGGCCGCACCAGCGGGCCTGACCGATCCTTCCTACAGCTTCCGACTGCCGGTACGCTTCGACTGATTGGGGTCAGCGCGCGGCGGCCCGCGCGGTGGCGCGCGCCCCGCGTATCATGTCGGCGGCTTTTTCGGCGATCATGATTGTCGGTGCGTTCGTATTGCCACCGACGAGGGTCGGCATGACCGAGGCATCGACAACGCGCAGCCCTTCAAGGCCATGGACCCGCAATTCGGGATCGACCACGGCAAGGGGGTCCGTACCCATTTTGCAAGTGCCGACGGGGTGATAGATCGTGTCGGCCCTGCTGCGGATGTGGTCCTCCCACTGCGCGTCCGTGAGGGTGTCCGGCAAGAAAAGTTCCTTGTGCCGATACCTGTCCATGGCAGGGGCCTGCATGATGGCGCGGGTCATCTTTGCGCCCTTGATCATCGTTTCAAGGTCGCGCGGATCCGACAGGTACTGCGGATCGATTCCAGGGGCTGCCATCGGATCGGAGGATTGCAGGAATACAGAGCCACGCGAATGCGGGTGCAGCACGCAGACATGGCAGGAAAACCCGTAGCCCAGGTGCAGTTTGCGGGCGTGATCATCCACGATCGAGATGACGAAATGCAGCTGGATGTCCGGGCGATCCAGCGCCGCATCCGTCTTGAGAAAACCTGCCCCTTCCGCGAAGGGGGTTGCAATCATGCCGGTCCCGTCCTTGCGCCATTGCAGCATATGCCTGAGCAGATTGACGGTACCCGTCAGGCCGATCCCGAAATTATCCGTGTCCTTCGATTTGTAGGCGAGGATGAAATCAAGGTGATCCTGAAGGTTCTGCCCCACGCCGGGCAGTTCGTGCACCATGCCGATGCCATGCTTCTTGATGTCCTCGGCGCGGCCAACGCCGGAAAGCTGTAGAAGCTGCGGCGAGTTGAACGCACCGCCGCACAGGATCACTTCGCGCCGGGCTTCCACCTTCTTGTCCTCGCGGCCCTGCCGATAGCTGACACCGGTAGCGCGCTTGCCCTGAAACAGGATCCGCGTTGCATGGGCGCCTGTCAGAACCGTCAGGTTCGGCCGGTGCATCACGGGGTGAAGATAGGCCGCTGCCGCAGAACAGCGTTCGCCGTTACGGGCCGGATCGTGGTATTGCGTGACCTGATAGAGGCCCACACCCTCTGTCTCGCCGGTGTTGAAGTCGTCCCGCAGCCGATGCTGCATCTGGTTTGCGGCCTCGACAAAGGCATGGGTGATGGGGCGCGGGCTTTTCTGATCCGAAACCTGCAACGGCCCGCTGCCGCCATGTTCGGGATTGGCACCGCGTTCATTGTTTTCGGCCCTGCGGAAATAGGGCAGGACCTCTTGCCATGACCAGCCCTTGCAGCCCTGATCGGCCCAGCCATCATAATCCTTGCGGTGCCCACGCACGTAAAGCATGGCATTGATCGCCGAGGATCCGCCCAGCCCCTTGCCGCGCGGCTGATACCCTTTGCGCCCCTTCAGGCCAGGTTGCGGTACGGTTTCATAGGCCCAGTTGCCCAGTTTGGGCCGCCCCGGCAGCACGGCGACAACGGCCGCAGGTGCGCGCACCAGCAGGCTTTTGCCCGATCCCCCGGCTTCCAACAGGCAGACAGTGATGTTCGGGTCCTCTGTCAGACGTGATGCGAGGGTTGATCCGGCCGATCCCCCACCGACGATCACATAATCAAAACCCATGGTGACGCCCCTCCCTGACCTGGTTCAAGTCAAACAGACAAGCGGTCGGCACGTCCAGCGTTCATTCTGTCCGGCGCTCAAGAAGGATCAAATTGTGCCGGCATGATCGGGTGGCCGCTGCCCCTTTTCGGAATGCGCGGTCGTGCTGTGTCAGAACAGGAAATCATCCGCTGTCAGACGAAGCGCATCGAAATCCGCAAGGATCACCAGGTCCGGGCCAGCGGTTGCGGTTCGGATCACGGTGTCTGCGTTGAACTGGGCGATCTGAAGGCCTGAGAATCCGGTGACGCCTGGCTGATCCGTCAAGACGATCCTGTCCTGACCCTGTTCGAAAGCCGCGACCACGTCGCGCCCGAAGCCCGGGCGAAAGACGAAGTGATCCGCGCCTGCCCCACCAGACAGCCAGTCGTTGCCGGCGCCACCCGCCAAGGTGTCATTGCCCGGCCCGCCGATCAGCGTGTCATTGCCCGTGCCACCGCGCAGCACGTCATTGCCGCGTTCGCCAAAGAGAAAGATGGCATCGCGCAGGCTGCTGGCATCCAGCGTGTCATTGCCGCTGTAGCCATGCACCCTTTCAACCCCGCGCCATCCGGCGAGGTTGAGGGAAACGCCCGCTTCCTGGTAAATCTGGGCGCGGTCGCTGCCGGCGGCACCGGTATCCTCGACCCTGTCGAGGGCATCGACCATATAGAGGTCGGCCCCTTCGCCGCCGTCCATCGTATCGGCGCCGGTCCAGCCGATCAGCGTGTCGTCGCCCGCCCCGCCGAACAGGTTGTCATTGCCAACAACGCCAGACAGCCAGTCGTTGCCCGCGCCGCCCGACAGGGTGTCATTGCCCGGCCCGCCGATCAGCGTGTCATTGCCCGTGCCGCCGCGCAACATGTCGTTGCCGCGTTCACCGAAAAGAAAGATGGCATCGGTCAGGGTGCTGGCATCCAGCGTGTCATTGCCGCTGTAGCCATGGACACGTTCGACCCCGCGCCATCCGGCAAGGTTCAGGTCTACGCCTGCGCCCTGGTAGATCTGGGCGCGATCGCTGCCGGTTGTGCCGCTGTCCTCGACCCTGTCGAAGGCATCGACCATGTAGAGGTCGGCCCCTTCGCCGCCATCCATCGTATCGGCGCCGGTCCAGCCGATCAGCGTGTCGTCGCCCGCTCCGCCTAACAGGGTGTCATTGCCATCGACGCCAGACAGCCAGTCGTTGCCCGCGCCACCGAAAAGCTGATCCTGTCCGGCGCCGCCGGTCAGACGGTCATCCCCGGCAAGCCCTGTCAGCGTATCGTTGCCCGCCCCGCCATGCAGCGTGTCGGCACCATTCCCGCCCGTCAGCCTGTCATTGCCTGCGCCGCCCAGCCGCGACAACCCGAGCGGCGGAAGTGGCGGTGGTTCGGGCAGAGTGATGCCGCTGTCTGCCAGCGATCCGACGGGCGCGCGGGTCAGGTTCAGGATCGGGGTCCACAGAACCTCGGACCTTGACAGGCCACTGCCCGAGGCGCTGCGCAGTTCGAGGGTTTCGGTGCGAAATCCCAGCTCCGCCCCCCAGCTGCGCGTGTCGATCCGCAATTGATCAGTAGAGGACAACCCGACCCAGGCGCTGAGGTCGAGACGGTCCTGACCCGGCTGAAAGTCGGTGATCACGTCTGGCGCGCCATCTGCGGTCAGGACAAAGGTGTCCGAGCCGGGCCCACCTGTCATGCGGTCGGTGCCCCCGCCATCCATCACGATGTCATTACCGGCACCGGCGATCATCGTATCGGCCCCATCGCCGCCTGAAAGGATGTCGTCCAGTGCGCCGCCCGTGATGGCATCTGCGGATGCCGTGCCGATCTGGGTCAGGCCGCGGTTTGGCGTTTCGACTGCAAGCTGCGTGATTCCGGGTTCGGTTTCACTGGTTGCAAAAAGCCGCAGAGCCTGCCCCCTGTCGAAGCCGGTGATGTTCGAGACATTGGCAAGGGTCGTGGCGACCGAGTCTGCCATGCTGTCGAGGTGCAGAAGCCGCCCGCCGGGCAGCAGCAGGAAGGCAGACAGACCGTCATCCGCGCCGCCTGCAAAGATGAAACTACGGTCTCCGACGGTGATCGCCTCAAGCGCTGTCACGCGATGGAATCGGGTCGCCAGGTCGTCCAGGACGTGATCGACCGGGGTCAGCGCACCTTGCGCGCCCACGGAGAAGACGCTGAGCGAGGAGCTGAGGGTCGAGGCAAGCACGATATATTGCCCATCGGCAAGCTGGACCGATGCCATGGCTGACGGTGCATCGATGCCAAGGCCCTGTGCGGCGCCAAACCCCGAGACCGGTTGCAAAGCGCCGCCCTGATCGATCCGGTGGACGGCGATGGCATCCGCCGTTGCATGGCTTGTCACAAGGTAATCCCGGCCCTGCACGGTGATCGTCAGGATATCGCTGACCCTGTGTGCGGCACCTACCCCTGTCAGGGCGACGGGCTGGGCCGCGAATTGAAGCATGCCTTGCGGGTCCAGTCGCATCAGCCCGGCGCCTGCGAGGCTGGCAAAAACATGGGGACCATCGCCAGAGCGGGCAAGGGCAAGCCCTGTGATCTGTCCAAGGTTCTGACCGGGCGCCACGATGGTTGTCGTGGTGCCCAAGTCACCAGATGGCAGGATCGGAATGGCCGTCAGCCCCGTGCCGCGCAGCCCCAGTGTGGCCAGCAGGGTCTGACCGCCTGTTTGCACCACTGCCAGATCCGGCGGGATCAGTTGCGCCAGGTCGGCTGTGCTGGCCTGTGTCCTGATCAGCCCGCCCGAGGTTGCATCGAACGCGGCAAGCCCGCCGCCCGCCCGTGTCGTCGAGACCAGAACAGGCCCGGCGGAACCTGCCAGGATTTCCAGATCCGTGATCCCTGTGACAAATCGCGATGTGCCGCTACCCAGCACACCGTCGAACGTGATCCGATAAAGACCCATCCCACTCTCCCCGGCCCCCCGGCCGTTTACTCACCACGGTCAGGATCGGGGATCGGGGGTTAAGGCGGGCTTGCGCGACTGTGGCCAAAGCGGGGCATTTGGGCAGGATTTTACCGGATGATCCTGTGGCAGGCTTGCCCGTTGGCGACGGGTCCGCCCTGCCGGATCAGGCGGTTTGCGAGGGATCGATCTTTTCTGCAGGGTTCTGTGTGTCGCTGCCGCTTGTGGCGCGTTCGACCCATCGCCTGAGCAAGGCGTTCATGCCGTCCATGTCGCGTGTCTCGATTCCATGGCGCAGCGCCTGCATCAAGGATGCCATTTCGAGTTCGGAGAGGTGGGTTTCCTGCGCACGCATGATCTTGGGGTGCGGTGTCGTCAGCATGTCGGAGCCGATCAGCAGCTCTTCATGAAGTTTTTCGCCCGGACGCAGGCCTGTCACCACGATTTCGATATCGCCGTTCGGATTGGCGGCATCCCGTACCGTATGGCCCGAAGCTTCGATCATCTGCCGGGCCACTTTGCGGATCGGAACCGGTGCGCCCATGTCCAGAACAAAGACATCCCCCCCGCGCGCGAATGCACCGGCGACCAGCACCAGCCGCACAGCTTCGGACAGGGTCATGAAATAGCGCGTTACATCGTCATGGGTCAGGGTGACCGGACCGCCGCGCGCGATCTGTTCCTGGAACAGCGGGATGACCGACCCAGATGATCCCATCACATTGCCAAAACGGACGATCGAAAACCGCGTTGTCGTCGAACGGGTCGCAAGATCCTGCAGGATCAATTCGGCAAGCCGCTTGGAACAGCCCATCAAGCCCACGGGTCTGACGGCCTTGTCGGTCGAAATCAGCGTAAAGCGTTCCACCTGCGCGGAGCGTGCGGCATCGGCCAGAACCTTTGTCCCCAGGACGTTGTTGCGCAGGCCTTCGATCCCGTTGGCTTCGACCAGCGGCACATGTTTATAGGCCGCCGCGTGCAGAATCACATCCACATCATGCGCGGCAAGGGTATGGCGCACCAGAGAAGCCTCGCAGACCGAGCCGAGGATGGGCACGATGTCGACGGGCCCGGACATGTCTGCCAGTTCGCGCGTGACGCGGTAAAGCGACAGTTCGCAGTGATCCATCAGGATCAGCCGCGCCGGTCTGGCCTGCATCAGTTGGCGGCAAAGTTCCGATCCGATGGATCCGCCGGCCCCGGTGATCAGGATATTGCGACCGGTATACGTGTCGCGCACACCGGGCAGTTCATCTTCCATACGGCTGCGGCCAAGCAGGTCGGACAATTTGACCGGCGGGATCTGGCGGGCCAGCGCGCCCGGGCGCACAAGGTCGGCGAAGGATGGCAGGATGTGCACATCGCAGCCGGTGTTTTTCAGCCGGCTGGCGATTCGACCCTGAATGGACCTGCTGACCGAAGGCATGGCCAGAACGATCGTGTCGATCGCCTTGCTGCGCAGCACATGGTCCATGTCAGCCGGGGAATAAACCGTCAGCCCGCCGATCTTGAGGCTTTGCAAGGCCGGATTGTCATCGACGAAGGCGACTGTCTGCACCTCGAAGTCGGTGGCAAGTGCCGCGGCCAACTGCTGGCCGGTCTGCCCCGCGCCGTAGATCAGCACGCGCTTGCGCATCTTCTGTTGCTTGTAGATCTGCATCAGCACGGCTTTCAGGATCAGCCGCGACCCGACGGTCATGATCAGAAAAACCATCGATGACACAGGAAAGACGCCGAAGGGCAGAAGCCCGCCCGCCATCTTGTCGACCAGCATGGCCGCCACACCCAGAATCATTCCGATCGATGAAGAGTTCAGCAGGCTCGACAGTTGATAGGCGTTCAGCTTCACCCGGTCGAGGCCAAGGTAGACGGTCATGATGCAGGTCAAACCCATCGCCGCGACCAGATGAGGCACAAGCCCGTCCAATCCGTAGGGCTGCGACAGCCCGCCCGTGACCAGAAGGATGGCCAGCAAGAGACCAAGCGCTGCGGCCACTGCATCCAGGCACAGAAGGATCAATCGCTTCTGCTGCCTTGTCAGCGAAATGCAGAATTTCAGGATTTCTTGACGCACGTGCCGATCCAATCAAAACGCGGATCAACCAAGCTTTGTCCGTCCTGTGCGGCAACTGGCCCCGACACGCCAGTTCACAAGGCGGATCTTGTTGATCCAGAACTCATCAAAACAACCAAACTGCCTGCCCCAAAAAAACGCATGGTCGGCAGTCTTCGTCAGGCCCTCACATCACATCTATTTCATATATTCCACAGCTATCGTGACATCATCTGGTTCTTTCAAGGTAAAAAGAATCTGAAGGCGGTCGCCAAAATAAGGCGGAAATCCAGACAGATGCCTTTTTTTTCGGCGTAGATCAGGTCCAGCCGTGCCTTTCTGGGAACGCAGCGCCGGGTATAGACCTCCTCTGTTTCCTGCGGTGTGGCACAGTTTCTCAGAAGCCGCTCTTCGGTCCGGTGATAGACCAGAGTGGCAAGGCCGGTCAGGCCGGGGCGCTGTTTCAGGACCTCGGCATAGAGAGAGGGAAACAGTTCGACGTAGCGGCGCAACGGGGGTCTGGGGCCGACAAGGCTGATGTCGCCCCGCAGGATATTGATCAGTTGCGGGATCTCGTCCAGCCGGGTCCGGCGCAGGATATGACCCATCCGCGTGATCCTGTCCGACTTGTCACCACCCGACACGCCCATATCACCTGCAACAGGGCGCATGGTGCGGAATTTCCACAAGTGAAAGCTTATGTCAGGCGTCTTCATGCGTTCGGAGACGTGAAACACCGGACGCCCGTCGACCACAAGGATCATCAGGGCGATCACCAGCGCCACTGGCCAGAGAACCAGCGCCAGAAGCCCTGCGACCAGAAGGTCAAAGCAGCGTTTTGCGGGACTCATTGCGACATCTCCCGGGTCGGCGACCAGCCTGCCATCAAATCCGGGGCCGCGGCGCTGATGTCGGGCTGACCGATGCAACGGCGCAGGCGGGATGTGTCCAGTTCAACCAGCGGAACGGCGGTGGCCGGGGCCTTGCGCCAGGCCAGATCAAGCCCGGCATGGCGCACAAGATCGGCCATGTCTGTCGCGCGTGTCGCCGCAAGATTGATCACGCGGGGCAGCGCCTGCGATGGGCCATCGACAAGCCATGCGATGGATCGCGCCAGCCCTGCCGCCGACAGAAAGCTGCGCCGCGGCCCCGCGCCATTCGCGAATCGGTCAAGCGTGACCGCGGTGCCGTCACGGCTGGCCCGCGCCATCGCCCGTGACAGGCTGTCGGCGCCGATCACGTTGCCGATGCGCATCACGATGTTCCGCGGCCCCGTCGGATCGCGGCCCTGCGCGGCGGCGATGGCCTGCTCCATTTTCAGTTTCGCCTGTCCATAGGCGTTGATCGGTGCGGGGATGTCGGTTTCGGACAGAGGGTCGGGACCCGGGCGATAGACCGCGGCGCTGGAGCAATGCAGAACCCTGTCGGCACCTGTTGCACGGGCAATTCCGATCGCGCGCAGGGCCAGTTCCGTGTTGTCGCCCAGCACGCCCGCCGTATCCGCCCGCACACCCCAAAGTGCCACGACAGCGCGCGCGCGTGGCAGTCTGCGGGTCAGCTTGGTCAGATCGTCCTGGACGGACCATTCAAGCACCGGGGCCGCGCCCTGTTGGCGGGCCTGCCAGGTCACATCCTGCCTGTCGCGCCAATGGTGGCGCAGCAGCGTTCCCAATTGTCCGGTGCTGCCCAGGACAAGAACCGGTGCATCGTGTCTTTGATGCGTCATCGCCATACTCAAGGCACACTCGTTACATTTGGTCTGTCTAACACCTGCCCGTGGCTATAGAAAGCGTGTTGAAGTTTGCCTGTGCCGTTGTGGAGAGTTGTGTGGTGGTTGGTTCCTTGAGGTTGATCGCGGCTGTGCTGGCCTGTTTGTCCGTCGCCGGCTGCGCATTGCCCAGGGGAGCGGCCCTGACCGGGGAAATCCTGCGCGAACAGCAAAGCGAAACACCGACGTTCCAGATCGTGCCGGTGACCCGTGCAAACCTGCCGGGAATTGCGCGCTGGCCCGTTACCGGTTGGTCGGGCGGTTATCGTTGGCTGGAGGCGACACGCGGGCCTGACAGCCCGCTGGTGCGCCGCGGTGACAGCATCGACCTGGTGATCTGGGACAGCCAGGAGAATTCGCTTCTGACCTCGCAGGCCGAGAACCGTGTGGTGCTGAACGGGCTATCCGTGTCGCCCGAGGGGCATATCTTTGTGCCCTATCTTGACGAGATCGACATCGCCGGGCTGACCCCCGATCAGGCACGGCGCAAGATACAAGAGGCGCTGATGCCGATCGTGCCCTCGGCGCAGGTGCAGCTGGCGGTCGCGGGTGGGCGAGAAAGTTCGGTCGATCTTGTGGCGGGTGTGGCGCGACCCGGAAGCTATCCGTTGCCTGATCGCAATCACACGATCCTGTCGGTGATCGCCGCGGGCGGTGGTATCAGCCCGGGGCTGCGCAATCCGCTGGTGCGGGTGATCCGCGATGGCCGCAGCTATGAGATCCGGGCCGATCGCCTGTTTGCCGAAGCGGGCCGCAACGCTGTCCTGCGCGGTGGAGACAAGATCGTGATCGAAGAGGACAGCCGCTATTTCACCTCGTTGGGGGCGACGGGGACCGAACGGCTGGTTCACTTCGAGAAGGAGGAGATCACAGCGCTTGAGGCATTGTCGATCATCGGCGGGCTGACCGACAGCCGCGCCAACCCCAAGGGGGTGATCATCCTGCGCGATTTCAAACCCTCCCAGGTGCGGACGGATGGCAGCGGGCCAAGCCACGCACAGGTCATCTATACTTTCGATCTGACCTCGGCGGATGGGCTGTTTGCGGCAAGGGGGTTCCGGGTGAACCCCAAGGATACCGTTCTTGCCACCGAATCCCCCGTCACCTCGGCGCAGACGGTCGTGGGGCTGCTGGGGTCACTTGTCGGGTTGGCGGGCCGGGTCGGCAGTTTCTGACCGTCATCGCGCACCACATCGCCGGACAGGCGTTCGCCGTTTCAGGACATCAAGGCGCGGGAAAGGATCACTGGTCGGGCTGAGAGGATTCGAACCTCCGACCCCCTGCTCCCGAAGCAGGTGCGCTACCAGGCTGCGCTACAGCCCGACCGTGAGACAGGCGCTTAAACCCGTCGCAGTGGATTTGCAAGGGTGGAGTTGCGCCCTTGTCAGGGGGATTGCATGTCGGTCGGCAGGGCTTGCCGATATGCGCGTGCCGTCCCATTCTGGTCGTCAGGGGGCGCGATATGGTGAAACCTCGATGACTGGCGGTGTCATGACGATTCTTGGCGGGATCGGGATGTTCCTGTTCGGCATGAAGATCATGACGGATGCGCTGCGCGAGGCCGCGGGCAGCCGGTTGCGCCACCTTCTGTCGCAGTTCACCACGACACCGCTGGCTGGCGTTCTGACCGGGACGGCGGCCACGGCGGTGGTGCAATCGTCAAGCGCGACGACGGTGATGACCATCGGATTCGTCGGCGCGGGTCTGCTGAGCTTTCCGCAGGCGCTAGGCGTGATCTACGGCGCCAATATCGGCACCACCGTCACCGGGTGGATCGTGACCTTGTTCGGCTTCAAGATGAAACTGGGCAGCCTGGCCTTGCCGGCCCTGTTCGGTGCCAGCCTTCTGGCGCTTCTAGGGCAAGGGGGCTGGGCGCGGTTGGGGCGGGTTCTGGCCGGGCTTTGCCTGCTTTTTATTGGGTTGGACATGATGCAGGCCGGGGCCGCAGGTTTCGGTGATCGCCTGACCCCACAGACCCTGCCACAGGGTGGTATCCTGGGTGACCTGCAACTGGTGCTGCTGGGTCTTGCGGTGACCGTGGTGATGCAATCGTCCAGCGCCGCGATGGCGGTGGCGCTGGTGCTGCTGGGGAGTGGGGGGATCAGTTTCGAACAGGCGGCCGCCATGGTCATCGGAATGAACCTTGGCACGACGGTGACGGCGATCCTGGCCAGCGTGGGCGGTTCGGTGACAATGCGGCAGACGGCGCTGGCCAATCTGTTGTTCAATGCAGGAACCGCGCTTCTGGCCTATCCGTTGCTGGTGCTGGGCGGTCCGGTGATGACGCAGGCCGCCGGTGCCGCCGGAGAGACGACAGCGCTGGTACTGTTTCATACCGGGTTCAATGTTGCAGGTGCGTTGATGTTCCTGCCGTTCACGGCGCGTTTTGCGCGCTGGGTCGAAGGGTTGGTGCCTGATCGCTCTGCCCAGGTCAGGCCCGGCGGGCTTGACCTGGCGCTGGATCCCGCGCTGCTGAAGGATGAAGGCGCCGCCATGGATGCAGTGCAGACGGCATTGAGCCGTGTGGCGCGGCATGTGTTCGTGGCCCTTGGGCGTGCGCTGGCACCGGTTTCGGACATGCGGGGCCTTGCGACCGTCGAAGACGTTGCCCGCCCCGCGCTGGCCCAGATCGAGGACTATGTCACGCGGATCAACCTGCCGGATGGGAAACCCGCCGAACGCGACCGCTATGGCGCGCTTCTGCATCAGGCTGATCACCTGGAGCGCCTGGTCAAACGGCTGGAGCGTCGTTCGGTCATTCCCGTCCTGCTGTCAGACCCCGCCTTGTCGCGGCTGTCCCGCGTCCTGGGTGCCACCCTGCGACGTGCTGCCGATCCGGCGATCGACGGTCTGCAGGCCGAGCGCCTGCAGCGTCTTGCGCGGCGGATCGAGGGGCGGACCCGGCAACATCGACGCGCGACATTGCTGCACGAGCATGTCGGGCTGATCAGCGTGGCCGAGATGTTTGACAGGACGGATGCGATGCGGTGGCTGAACCGGGTTGCCGAACACAGCGCGCGCATCGCGCATTACAACGGCTTGAGGCCGGGTGTGACGGACAGGCAGGCCCCGGTTGCACCGGGGCCTGACATGACGTGATCAGAGCGAGGCGTCCAGCGCCGCGACGATGGCATCGCCCATCTGGCTGGTGGACACGGGCGCGCCGCCTTCGGGGCCCATCAGGTCAGCAGTGCGCAGGCCATCGGCCAGCACCTTTTCCACGGCCTTTTCCAGCCGATCCGCTTCTGCGCCCATGTCGAAGCTGTAGCGCAGCGCCATTGCGAAGCTGAGGACGCAGGCGATCGGGTTGGCCTTGCCCTGACCCGCGATATCCGGGGCCGAGCCGTGCACGGGTTCGTAAAGCGCCTTGGGCCGGCCGTTTGCCATCGGCGCACCAAGGCTGGCCGAGGGCAGCATGCCGAGGCTTCCGGTCAGCATCGCGGCCAGATCCGACAGAAGGTCGCCGAACAGGTTATCGGTCACGATCACGTCGAATTGCTTGGGCCAGCGGGTCAGCTGCATCGCACCTGCGTCGGCATACATGTGGCTGAGTTCGACATCGGGATATTCCGTGTCGCCGATGCGCTGCACGACTTCCCGCCACAGCACGCCCGATTCCATCACGTTGGCCTTTTCCATCGAGCAGAGCTTGTTGTTGCGCTTGCGGGCCAGTTCAAAGGCGGAACGGGCGACGCGCTCGATCTCGGATTCGGTATAGCGCTGGGTGTTGATGCCCACACGCTCGTTGCCTTCCTTGAAGATGCCGCGCGGCTCGCCGAAATAGACGCCGCTGGTCAGCTCGCGCACGATCATGATGTCGAGGCCCGCGACCACATCCTTTTTCAGCGACGAGAAATCGGCCAGCGCATCAAAGCACTGGGCCGGGCGCAGGTTTGCGTAAAGGTCCATTTCCTTGCGCAGGCGCAACAGGCCGCGCTCGGGCTTCACGCTGAAATCGAGGTTGTCGTATTTCGGCCCACCCACGGCGCCCAGCAGAACGGCGTCGACTTCCTGCGCTTTGGCCATCGTGTCGTCATGCAGCGGGGTGCCGTGCTTGTCATAGGCACAGCCGCCCACCAGGTCCTCGGACACGTCGAAGCTGACGCCGCGCTTGGCGCCGTACCAGTCGATGATCTTGCGCACTTCGGCCATGACTTCGGGGCCGATTCCGTCACCGGCGAGGATAAGAAGCGAGGGGTTGGTCATTGCGGTCTGTCCCTTGTGACATTTGTTCGGCACTGGCCTAGCGATTGCGCGGCGAAGGGTCAAGAAAGCACGCAGCGCATGGCGGCTCAGCCAGACGCGCGGTCTGTTGCTTGGCGGGGGGCAAGGCGGGGGGCAAGGCCATCAGTCAGCAAATCCCAGGCCCGGGCGATCCGGGGGGTATTGCGCATCGCCTGGGGTGCCGCCAGCCAGACCGGCAGATGCGGCAGGTCAAGCCCAAGGTCCAGTTCGACCATGTCCGGCACATTGCCCATGATGCCGACCTGCGCGAAACCGATTCCGCATCCGGCCTGCAGCAGCGCCATGTAGGTTGTCTGGCTATCGCAGCGGATCGCGAACATCTCGCGCGTGGCGGGCCAGCCCAGCGCGCGCATGTGGCGCAGGATCAGGTCGTTGCGATCATAGCCGATCAGGTCGTGATCCATCAGGTCCGTTGCCTGCCGGGGCCAGCCGCGCCTGTCCAGATAGCCCCGGGTGGCAAAGACGCCGAGGCGCAGATCGCCAAGATGCCGGGTGATGATGTCAAGCTGCGTGCTACGATACATGCGCACGGCGATATCCGCCTCGCGGAACAGCAGGTTGTCGCTGCTGTCGCTTGCGACCAGTTCGATCTGGATCAGCGGTTCGGCCCGCCTGATATCGGCAATGATCGGCGGCAGGACGTATTGGGCGACCACGGTGCTGGCCGTCAGGCGCACGGTGCCGCGCAGATCCTCGGTCTGGCCGGCCGCGGTCAGTGCGAAGGCGTTCATCGCCTCGCCCATCCGACGCGCATGGGGCAAAAGGGCCGCGCCGCTCTCTGTCAGATCAAGCCCGCGCGGGCGACGCAGGAACAGCGGCAGATCAAGCGACAGCTCGATCTGCCGGATCTGACGGCCAAGGGTGGGCTGGCTGGTGCCCAGCCTGCGCGCGGCAGCGGACAAGCTGCCGGTATCCGCCACCGCCAGAAAGGCGCGGATCAGTGACCAGTCCAACCTGTCGATATCGCTTGCCATTCAGTATTGAATACATGATCTGCATTTTCAGGCAATTTCTATTCGTCTCCGTTCGGGCGATCTTGGGATTACTGGATACATGCGATGGAGAGCGCCATGACTGGGACTGTCTTGATTTTGGGAAGCAACGGAAAGATCGGCCATCACAGCGCCAAGGCTTTTGCGGCGGCGGGGTGGGTGGTGCGCACCTATCGCCGTGGTACGGACATGACGGCGGCGGCGATTGGGGCGGATGTGATCGTCAACGGGCTGAACCCGCCTTCCTATCACAATTGGGCCGGGCTGATCCCTGCGATCACGACGCAGGTGATCGCCGCCGCCAAGGCCAGTGGCGCAACCGTGATCCTGCCGGGCAATGTCTATAACTTTGGCGATCAGGGTGGCGTGTGGTCAGAGACGACACCGCACAGGCCGGTCAGCCGCAAGGGCCATATCCGCGAGGCGATGGAGGCGCGGTACCGCGACAGCGGCGTGCAGACCATCATCCTGCGGGCGGGCAACTTCATCGACCCGGATGGGAATGACGACATCATGCAAACCTTCGTTCTGCGCAGCATCGCAAGGGGTCGGATCACCAGTGGCGGCGCGCCTGATGTGATGCAGGCCTATTGCTATGTTCCTGACTGGGCGCGGGCCGCCGTTCAGCTGGCCGGCAAGCGTGATGCGCTGGGTCGTTTCGAAGACGTTCCGTTTCCGGGGCACAGTTTCACCGCCTATGAGTTGCGGGGCCGCTTGCAGGCGATGCTTGGGCGTCCGTTGAAAGTGACGCGCTTTCCCTGGTGGATCATGCGCCTTGCCGCACCTTTCTGGGAGCTTGCGCGGGAACTGAACGAGATGCGGTATCTGTGGAACACGCCACACCAGCTTGGCGGGGACAGGTTGGCGCAGCTTTTGCCGGATTTCGTGGCCACGCCGATGGATCAGGTCATGATGGCGGCTTTGCCTGCCACGATGTCACAGCCAAGGTTGGTCCCCGCCACCTGAAAGACGCCCTCAGGGCCAGTCCAGCGTGACGCTGACCAATCTGTGATGGCTGGCGATCCGGACAGTTTCAGCAAGGGGGCTGCCCGGTTCGGGCCAGAGCACCGCGGAGGACAACACCGTCAGGTCGGCGGATGGCAGAACAAGATCCACCCGCAGGCCGGCAGGCCCCGGCGGTGGCCAGCTTGCCGTGTGCAGGGCGGGATCGCCGCGACCGCCACCGCGGGCCAGCAGCCCACCCGCGCTTTTCGGCTGTGGATCCTGCAGGCGCGGATCATCGAGGAGGGCCTGTATCGCATCCGGGCGCCCGTCGCTGTCGGCAGGGTCCATGTTGCTGTCCCCGATCAGCACGAAGCGATCCTTGGGAGGAGGGGCAAGGCGCCCATCCAGATAAACACTCCAGAATCGAGCTTCATCATGGTTGCGGCGGCCATTGCGGTCCTTGGGGCCGTCAAAGACCGGGGGCGTGGCGTGGAAGGCCAGAAGGTGGATGTCCTGCCCGCGTATGGTGATGGGCACGGTCCAGTGGCCTGTAGTTGCAAGGCGTTGCACCGCCAGGATCTGAGGCGTCAGCAGGGGCTGACCATCCGGCAGCGTCAACAGCGCGCCGGGCAGGTCGCGCCAGAGCAGGGCGCTGTGATCCTGCACCCGGTCTGTTCTGATCGGATATCTGGACAGGATCGCCATGCCGCCCTGTCCGGCAAATTCCGCATATCCCTGGGCATCGCGCGCACCGCCGATGCGTCCGTCGCCATCAAGGTCAAGCCCGGTCGACAGGCCACGGTTCGGTGTCAGCGCATGGATGTGCGGATAGAGAACGCCGGCGCGCGCCACCGCGTCGCGCAGCGCCATGAGGGCGATCAGATCATGGTCATAATCGACATCAAGCAGCAGCAGGATATCCGGCGCGGCATGGGCAATCACGGCGACAACCGCCTTGACCTGCGGATCGCGATTCCCCCGGATGTCACGCAACAGCAAACCCGGACCCTTGCGTGCGAGGTTGGTGTGAAAGACCGCCACATCAAGCGGCTCGGACCGGGCAAGGCGTGGTGGCAGCGCTGCTGTCAGGCAGAAGAGAAGAAACAGAACAAGGCGCGTGCCGGGATGTGCCGCAAGGCCCGCTATTAGCGGAGCGGGCCGCGTCAGATGACCTGCAAGCCTTCGGCCGCGGCATAGGTGCGGCGGCGCTTGTTTTCGATCATCGAGGCGATCCGCCCCATGGCAATGCCGCGCATCATCAGGCTGGCAGGCAGAAAGGCCCATAGGCACATCGTCCAGATCAGGGTTTGTGGCTGCGCAAGTGCCGCGATATTCACATAGTCCGCGACAGTCACAACCAATGCTGGCAACATGAATGGCAGCAAGAACCCTAAGATCAGGTTAAGGCGCGCGTGCCCCCTGAGGCGCGACACCACGTCCCCGCCAGAGGTTGCATCGAACATGGGCAGGTTGATCCAGACGTTGAAGGCACCGTTGCGGGCCGGCCAGCCGTAGACATGCACCATCGTCAGGAAGATCAGCACCATCACGATGGACAGGGTGTAGCAGACACCGGCGGCCATCCGCAGCGCGGTGACGGCCGCATCAGGCATGTCAGCGGGCAGCATCAGCACCGCAAGGCGCACGGGCGAATAAGGGAAATCGGACAGGTTGCCCAGGATCATGCTGATCGAGGTCATGATATGGGTCATCGTGCCGGGATCGGATTTTCCGCGAAACAGCATCGCAAGGATCAGGACGGCGATGAAGATCATGCCAAAGCGCAGGCGGTTGTAGGGCGGCGCATGGCGGAAGGCCACGAGGCTTGGGTATTCGGAATTGTATTCGATCATCACCAGACCGGCTGCGATCAACGCCAGCAGCATGACGAATTGCGAACCATCAATGCCGACGCCGGAGATCAGCATCGACGGCATGGCCACCAGCAACGCCATGGAAAGGGCGCGCAACACTGCGCCGGTCAGTTGTCCGATCACTGTTCTTCCCTTTCAAACTGGCCGGTCCCGATGCGTAGCCGGGCCCTGTTTCCAACTTGAATCCACCAATTCTGGCGGAGTGCCTCAATCTTGCCCAATTTTTGCCTTCTTTCACCAAGGGCCTCAACCCGTGGATACATTTCAATTCAAATTTGGGGCGATTTGATGGTCGGACTGGTGCCGAAATGTATCATTGGCGGTGGAAATTTCGGCCATTTTTCCGGCATTTACAATATATTGTGGATACTGCTTCCCGGCACACAAATGAAACAGGCCGCCCGTAAGGCGGCCTGCGATCACCTCTTGAATTTTTCCGCGACGTCGACCGCCCGCTCAGACCCAGGGGCGCTGCGCGGCCATCTTTGACTCGTAGGTCTCGATCGATGCGGCCTTTTCAAGCGTCAGGCCGATGTCGTCGAGCCCGTTCAACAGGCAGTGCTTCTTGAACGCATCGACCTGGAAGGTGAATACCTCACCGTCCGAGGATGTGATCGTCTGTGCCTCGAGATCCACCTCGATCCGGGCATTCGCGCCCTTCTCGGCATCCTTCATCAGGATATCGACCTGCTCTTGCGGCAGAACGATCGGCAGGATCCCGTTCTTGAAGCAGTTGTTGAAGAAGATGTCGGCGAAGCTGGTCGAGATCACGCAGCGGATGCCGAAATCCAGAAGCGCCGCGAAGGCCGAGAGCGCGCGGCCGTCGAGATCCCAATCGAAGGCCGTCAGCAGGATCGCATCGGGCGCGGTCGCCGCGATGATCTGGGCGGCGGCCATGACCTGCGGATCGCGCGCCTCGATGTCGCGCAGCAAAAGCCCCGGCCCCTCGCGCGAGAGGCCGGGGTTCCAGGT
>JAJLKH010000017.1:0-16231 GCA_033839205.1 Rhodobacterales bacterium
CGCGCGCGGGCAGACCGGCGCGGATCAGCCCCTGCGTGGTGCGCAGCCACGACAGCTCATAGCCGGTGATGGCCGCGATGACCACCAGAAGGCCGGGCAGCACCGCACCCGACAGGGCCAGCACCAGCCCCGCCAGCGCCACCAGCGGCAGCACCAGACCGTAAAGCCAGACGCGCCGCCGTTCGGGGCGGAAATGTTCGGGGTGCAGATCGCCCACCTGCGCAAAGCCGTGCCCGCTGCGGACGGCGCGCCGCCACCATTCGGAAAACCGCGTCATCGCGGCGTCGTGGCGGGTCATCGGCAAGGGCAGCCGTTCGATCCCCAGCCCGGATTTGCGCATCCGCACGCAGAATTCGTCATCCTCGGCGGCGATGACCTGCGGGTTGAACCCGTCCAGATCGAAGAACGCGGGCGCGCGCACCATCATGTCACCGCCGCACGCCTCGATCGGGCCTGCGGGGCGGTGCCATTCGAAATCACAGATCGCGTTGTAGACGCTGGCGTCGCGGTGAATCTCGGACCGCCAGCCGGTGACGATCCCCAGATCGGGCCGGGCCTCAAGATGTGCGCGGGCCGCCGCGATCCAGCCCTGCACAAGGGTGCAGTCGCCGTCGATGAACTGGATATGGTCGGGCATGTCGCCGCTGTCGCGGAGCGCCATGGCCCCGGCATTGCGCCCACGCGCGGCGGTGAAGGGGGCAGAGCGGTCAAGCTCGACCACCTCGACCCCGATGGACCGGGCAAAGGCCACGCTGTCATCGGAGGAGCCGCTGTCCACATAGACGATGCGGTCCACCTGTTCCTGCACCGACACAAGGCTGCGTTTCAGCCGCTCGCCCTCGTTCCGGCCGATGACGACCGCCGCGACTGTCGCGCTCATGCGGCACCCCCGGCGATCAACGCGGCCAGCTTGCCCGCCTCGGTCACGCTGTCGAATTCCGCCACCACGCGGGCGCGGCCAGCCTCGCCCATGGCGGCGCGGTCAGCGTGCGGTGCCTCCAGCAGCGCGCGCAGGGCCTCGGCCAGGGCCTGCGGATCGCCGGGGGCCACCAGCCTGCCGCTGATCCCGTCCTCGACCAGTTCGCCCACACCGGCGATGCGGGTCGTCAGCACCGGCACGCGGGCGGCCAGGGCCTCCATCAGCACGACGGGCAGACCTTCGGCAAAGCTGGGCAGGACCAGCAGATCCGTCTCGCGCAGGGCCTGCGCCACCTCGGCCTGACCCTTGTAGCCTGCGAATTGCACCCTGTCCGACAGGCCCATGGCGCGGGCCTGATCCTCCAGCATCCGCCGTTCCGGCCCGTCACCGATCAGGGTCAGGGACAGATCGGGATGATCCGCCGCCACCGCCTGCATCGCGCGGAACAGCACCGGCACGCCCTTGACCGCCGCCAGACGGCCCACGAACAAAAGCCGCTTGCCCGGCGCGCCGCGCGGGCTGTCGTAAAGCGCAGGGTCCACACCGCAATGGACGATATGCAGCCGGTCCCAGTGGGCGGGCGCGGAAAAGATCATCGCCTGCGACCGGCAGAAATGGCTGATGCAGGCCACGAAAGACGCGCGTGCGATCTTTTCATCCAGCCGCCAGTGATAGGGCTCAAAGAAGATGTCCGGCCCGTGCAGCGTGAAACTGTAGGGGATACCGCTGACCGCGCTGGCCAGCATCGCCACGGTGCAAGAGGATTTCGCGATATGGTTGTGCAGATGCACCACGCCACGACGGCGCATGTGATCGGCCAGAACCACGGCTTCGGCAAAATAGATCAGGTTGTAGATGTGCCCCTTGATCCCGCCGGGCGCGGTTTTCCACGCCAGCCGCAGGGCGCGCAGATACCGCCCCGGCGCGCGCAAGGCGGCCAGATGCGCCCGCAGGCTGACAAGCGGTTTGCCCGTCTGTTCCAGCACGTGAAAAGTGCGCGCGGCCTCGCTGCGCTGTTCCTCGCCCACGTGATGTTCCACACCGGTGCGACGGATCGAACAGGTTTCCACCGTCAGGCCATGCGCGCGCAGCGCCGCCACCTCGCGCTGGATGAATGTATCGGTCGCGCGGGGATATTCCCCGGTCAGATAGGCCACCGGCCCCTGCACATGCTGTATCATCAGCGGCCCCTCCCGGCGGCCAGCGCCGCCGTCATCGCATTCTCGAAAGGCGGGGCAGGCAAATCGCCCAGCCAGTCCGCGCCTGTCGCATAGGTCAGCGGCATGATCCGCGCCGCCTGCACCGGCGCGCGCAACAGGCCCGGTGCGCCCGGCAGCGCGCCAAGCACCGACAGCGCCCGCATCACCGGCCAGCCGACAGGCAGCACAAGGCGCGGCCAGCCGCCCCGGCGCAACGCCGCGACATAACGCGCGCGATCCGGCAGATCGGCATCCAGCACATTGGCAACCTTCACGCCTCGCACATGGGCGGCGCTCACCATCGCCTCGGCCACGCGGGTCACATGGGCCAGCGGGATTTGCCCGCCCGACCCCATGCGGATCAGCAAGGGCCCCTTGGCCAGCCCCAGATGGCCGTTCCACAACCGTCCCGGCCCCCAGATCGCCCCGATCCTGAGGATCGCCAGATCGCCCCCCGTCGCCGTGGCATGGGCGCGCGCCAGATGTTCCTGCGCCAGCTTGGCGCGGGTATAGGCATCGCGCGTCTGCGGCGCCGGTTCAAGCGGCGTCGCGGTTGTCACATGATCGCCCGGTCGCATCCCCCCGTAGACGGACATCGACCCGGCCAGCACCAGACGGGGCACCGGATCGCATCCCGCCATGGCGGCCAGCAGCGCGCGCATCGGGGCCAGCGTGCCCACCTCTTGCGCGGCATCGTCGCCGGTCATCGCCGCTGCCAGGTGCAGCACCGCATCCACCCCCGCCAGATCGGCGGGGGTCAGCCCCTCAAGCGGCACCGCCTGCACCGTGATGCCGTCATCGCGCGCCCATTCCGCCGGGGCCTGCGCCCCGTCGCGCAACAGCGCGCGCACCGCATGGCCCTGCGCCCGCGCCCGCGCCACCACGGCGCGGCCAAGGTAGCCGCCCGCCCCGGTGATCGCCAAAGTCAGCGCGCCCATGGCATCGGCTCCGGTATGGCGCAGGTCGTCTGCATGGTCTGCGCGCCTGTCGTCTCGCCCGCGTTCTGGATCGCCAGCGTCACCTCGTTCAGGTGCAGCGCGTAATCCCCGCCCAGACGGCAGGGGCGGCCCTGGGCAATCGCCTCCAGCATCTCGACCGGGCCAAGCGCGAAATTCATCGAGGCCGCGCCCCTCCGCCCCAGCATCGGATGGGTCGGCCCCTTCAGCCTGATGCGCCGGCCCAGGGGATGTTCCAGCAGCCGCCGCCGGATGCGCAGACGGCGGCGATATTTCAGCGGCGCGGCATTGTCCCAGGCCTTTGCCATTTCCAGCACGCCATCATCACCGACCACCCGGATACGGTGATCATGCGGGGCCACGATGGAACAGGTCAGCCGCGCCACCATGCCCGAATGGAAGAACAGCGTCGCCACCGACACATCGGGGGCGGCGTCGGTCACGCCGCGCTTGTCCGGGATCACCCCGGCCGAGGCCGCAACCACCGTGCGCACAGGGCCGAACATGGCGATCAGCCAGCTGAGGTAATAACCCGCATGTTCCAGCGTGCAGCCGACGCGGAATTCATCGACATAAGGCCAGGGCGCGCCGCTTTCGCTGATCCAGGCCTCAAGCGGGGCCTGCGGGATGAAACCGTCATCCAGTTCCGCATAGACAAGGCGCGGGGCACCGGCAACGCCCGTTCGCACCGCATGGGCCAGGGTCTGCGCCGCCTCGCCCAGCACTGAACAGGGGGCAGAGGCCAGTTGCAGCCCGCGCGCCCGCGCCAGGTCATACAGATCGCGCGCCTGCTCCATCGTGACGGCCAGCGGTTTTTCCGACCAGACGTGAAACCCCGCCTCAAGGCAGGCACGGTTGACCGCGTGATGCTGGCCGGGATTGGTCAGGTTCAGGATCACCCCGTCGGCGGGCATGGCATCGAACAGGGCTTGCAGCGTTGGCAGTTCGCGGATTTTCCAATGCGCGCAAAAGGCCGCCATGCGCTCCGGGTCGCGATCATATGCGCCCAGAACCTGCACCTGCGGAAAACTGGCCAAAGACCGCATGTAAAGATCGGCCACGAAGCCGCAGCCGACCAGGGTGACCCCGCTCATCCCGCATGCCTCCTTGCCTGACCAGCCTGCTGCCGCATCCTGCCTTGATCCTACCCTTGTTTTTTGCCAATCAAGAGGGAGATTATCCCGCTCCGGTTGATTGTCCGGGTGATATGACCGTCGAAAATGTCAACACTTTGTCTTAGTTAAATCGCTTTTTGGGAATAGTGGCATGGGACAGCAGTCTTGACCAGACCGCCACAAGGGGCTTCGTCAATGAAATTCAAAACTGGCGGCGGTGAAATCGCCGTGAATATCGCGACACGCGCCCGCCTTGAGGCGGAAGTGACGGATCGGCTGGCCACGGGGCAGGGGTTTGCCCTTGCCACGTTGAACCTTGATCACCTGGTCAAGCTGGCCGCCGATCCCACCTTTCGCGCCGCCTACCAGGCGCAGGATCTTGTCGTGGCCGATGGCAATCCCATCGTCTGGCTGTCGCGACTTGCGCGCCAACCGGTCGATCTGATGCCGGGGTCCGACCTGGTGATCCCGCTGGCCGAGATGGCGGCCCGCGCCGGGCATCCCGTGGCGCTGGTGGGCAGCACCGACGAAAGCCTGCGCCAGGCCGCACAGGCGCTGAAAAAGGCGGTGCCGGGGCTGGAGGTGGCCTGCCGGATCGCGCCACCCTTCGGCTTCGATCCCGAGGGGCCGGGCGCCGATGGCATCCTGCGCCAGGTCGCGGACAGCGGCGCGCGGCTGTGCTTCATCGCGCTGGGTGCGCCCAAGCAGGAACGCTTTGCCGCGCGTGGCCGCGTGGTGGCGCCGGGGGTCGGCTTTGCCTCGATCGGGGCGGGGCTGGATTTCCTGTCAGGCGCGCAGGTGCGCGCGCCGCTCTGGGTGCGGCGGATGGCGCTGGAATGGCTGTGGCGCCTGCTGGGTCAGCCGCGCCGGATGCTGATGCGCTACCTGCAATGCATCGGCATCCTGCCGGGCCACCTTGTCAGGGCCCTGATGCAGCGGCGACACCCCGGAACCTGAACGGCAAGGACCGGTTGAAGAGGCCGGAAAACCCGATCTTGCGGCATGGCGCAGGCCAAAGGGCCATATCTTCCCGATTTACCCACCAAATCACACCCAATGGGTGTTTACTATCTGCTCCGTAGGCGATTAAAGTTCTCGGCAAGAATTGGCTTACCAGGTCAGCACGCCGCCATTAGCGGCTTTTTTGTATGGTTCATCTTCTGTTGTTTTTTGTCGGCGCTTCCTGGGGAAAGAGCCTCGAAAAATAAGTCTGGCGGCGGTGTCAGGCATGGCAAACCTGGGATGTGGAGAAAACCATGCGAAAATTGCTCGGTTCTTTGATGATGACTGCTTTTCTTGCGGCCTGTTCGCAAGGATTTACCGAATTTCCGATTGACGAGGCCAAGCAGGCCGATCTGCCGGACAACGTGATCGTGACGCGCCTGGATGCGAACAATGTCGCCAGCTTCTCGCAGCCGCGCCGCGTGCCCGGATCGCAAAGCGTTCCCGATACCCAGGTCTGGAACTACCAGATCGGCGTGGGCGACATCCTCAGCATCGACGTGTTCGATCACCCGGAACTGACGCTGCCCGCAGGTCCGATGCGCAGCGCCGCTGAATCCGGCTTCCGCGTGCAGGCCGATGGAACCTTCTTCTATCCCTTCGTGGGACAGGTTCAGGCCTCGGGCCGCGCGCCCGAACAGATCCGCGAAGAGCTGCAGACCCGTCTGGCCGAATTCATCCCCGATCCCCAGCTGGAAGTGCGCGTCGCCGCCTTCAACTCGCAGGCGATCGTGGTGACGGGCGAAGTGGACACGCCGAACCGCCAGCCGCTGACGACCGTGCCGCTGACCCTGCTGGAAGCGGTGAACGCCGCAGGCGGCCTGACCGCCGATGCCGACAGCGCCCGCGTGACGCTGCAGCGCCGTGGCAAGACCTACAACATCAACTTCGACACCTTCCTGCGTGGCGGGCGCCTGACCAACAACCCGATCCTGATCGACGGCGATACGATCTCGGTGCCGCGCCGGCGCCCGATGGATGCCTTCGTGCTGGGCCAGGTCGGCACCCAATCCGCCGTGGACCTGTCCGAGGATGACGTATCCCTGACCCAGGCGGTGACGGACACCGGCGGCCTGGACGAAATCCGCGCGGATGCGCGCGGGATCTTCGTGTTCCGCAACCACGGCAACGCCATCAACGTCTATCAGCTGGACACCAGCAGCCCCACGGGCTTCGTGCTGGGCACCAAGTTCATGCTGGCGCCCAATGATGTCGTGTTCGTCACACGCTCGCCGCTGGGCCGCTGGAACGACACGATCAGCGCGATCCTGCCGACAATCACCGTCGCGGGTGGGCTGGATACCCTGGCCACCGAGTAAATGGCGCATGTTCAACTCGGTACTCGTGGTCTGTGTCGGCAACATCTGCCGTTCGCCGGTAGGCGAACGGCTGTTGCGGCAGGCCTTGCCCGAGCTTGAAGTGACCTCGGCCGGCATCCAGGCCCTTGTGGGCAAGCCAGCCGACAAGACAGCATCCCAGGTCGCGGCAGCCCACGGGCTGTCGCTGCATGGACATGAGGCGCGACAGTTCACACCCGCCCTTGGCACGGCCCATGACCTGATCCTGGTGATGGAACCGGGCCACAAGCGCGAGATCGCCCGCATCGCGCAGCACCTCGCCGGCCGGGTGATGCTCTACGACAAATGGACCGGCAACAGTGGCATCGCGGATCCTTACCTGCGGTCTGTCGAATTCCACGAAAAGACATTTGCGGCCTTGTCCGCGGCGGCCGAGGCCTGGGCCGCGCGACTTGCGCCGAAGGAGTAGACGATGACAACCCAGCTTCTGACAAATGACAGTCCCGCCGATACGGCCGACCTTGGCAATGACGGCCTGGGCCAGATCCTGCACACGATCTGGGGCGGCAAGTTGTGGATCGTGCTGTTCACCATCGTCTTTACCGGGATCGGGGTGCTGATCGCCCTCAGCACGCCGCCGACCTACCAGGCCGATGCGCTGCTGCAACTGGAAGAAAACAGCGCCACCATGACGCTGCCCTCGCCGATCCGCGATCTTGCGGGCGGCAACCCCCGCAGCGTGACCGAGATCGAGATCCTGCATTCGCGCCTTGTGCTGGGGCAGGCCGTGGCCGACACGCATCTTGACTGGATCGCCGGACCGCGCCGGATGCCGGTGATCGGGCCCGCCCTGAACCAGATGGGCATTCCGCTGCCCCGGATCGAGGCGCTGCGCCCCTATGCCAGCGGCGGCGAACATATCCGCCTTGGCCTGCTCGAGGTGCCGCCCTACTGGATCGGGCAGCTGATGATCCTGACCATCACCGATGAAGAGGCCCGGAATTTCACCGTGGCCCTGCCGGACGGGCGCATCATCAACGGGCAGGTGGATCAGCCGATCATCGACGAAAGACTTGGCTTCGGCCTGCGCGTGGCCGAATTGCGCGGCGAACGCGGGCGCGAATTCTTCCTGGTGCAGATCAACGAAGGCGCCGCCATCATGGACCTGCGGTCGCGCATGTTCGTGAACGAACGCGGCATGCAGTCCAACATCCTTGAACTGGGCCTTGTCGGCGGCGACCCGGACGAAACCCAGCGCACGCTGCATGCGATCACCCAGGCCTATCTGCGCCAGAACGTCTCGCGCTCTTCGGCCGAAGCGGCCAGCAGCCTTGAATTCATCGAAAGCCAGCTGCCCACCGCCGAAGCCGCGGTGCGCGAGGCCGAAAGCGGGCTGAACGCCTATCGCCAGCAGCAGCAGGCCATCGACCTTGGCTTCGAGGCGCAAAGCCTTCTGACGCAGATCAGCTCGATCGAGACGGAACTGGATCAGCTGACCCTGGAAGAAGACGAGCTGTCGCAGCGCTACACCACCAATCACCCCGCCTATCAGCAGCTTCTGAATGCGCGGGCGCGGCTGGAAGAACGCCTGGCGATCCTGCGCGAAGAGGCGACGAACCTGCCCGAAACCCAGCGCGAGATCTTCAACCTGACCCGTGACCTGGAACTGGCGCGCGAGGTTTATGGCCAGCTTCTGAACCGCGCGCAGGAACTCAACGTGCTCAAGGCCAGCACCATCGGCAATGTGCGCATCGTCGATACCGCGCGCACCGCGCCCAACCCGATCGAGCCGCGCAAGATGCGGATCATCGCCATGAACCTGCTGCTGGGCGGTTTCCTGGGGGTCGGTTTCGTCTTTTTGCGCCAATGGCTGCGGCGGGGCGTGCAAAGCGCCGAACAGATCGACGCGCTGGGGCTGCTGGTCTTTGCCACGATCAACGTGGCCCCGCAGGCCGAGAATGCGCACAAGCGCAAGGGCGCGATCCCGATCCTCGCGCTCAGCGATCCAGGCGATCTGGCGGTTGAAGGGTTCAGGTCCCTGCGCACAAGCCTGCATTTCGCGATGATGGACGCGCGCACCAATTCCGTGGCCCTGACCAGCCCGGCGCCGGGCGTGGGCAAATCCTTCACCGCCGTGAACCTGGCCGTCGTGGCCGCACAGGCGGGCCAGCGCGTCTGCCTGGTGGATGCCGACATCCGGCGCGGCTACCTGCGGCGCTATTTCGACATCCCCAAGGAACAGCTGGGCCTGGCCGAATACCTGTCGGGCGAGGCCAAGCTGGACAAGATCCTGTGCCCCGGCCCGATCCCGAACCTGTCGGTGATCACCACCGGGCAGTATCCGCCCAACCCGTCGGAACTGCTGATGCGTTCCAGCTTCCAGGACCTTGTGGCGCAGTTGAACAGCCGCTTCGATCTGCTGATCTTCGACACGCCGCCAGCCCTTGCCGTGACAGATCCGGTGATCGTGGGCCGCAGCCTTGGCGCCACCATCGCGGTTGCCCGGTTCGACCAGACCCCGATCCGCGAAATCGACGCCATGAACCGGCAGCTGCGCGCGGCGGGCGTCAACGTGGCGGGTGCGGTGCTGAACGGTTTCGATCCCAGGCGCGCCAAGGCCGGCGCGGGCTACAGCTATGCCGCCAGCTACCGCTACGAATACAAGCGCGCCGGGGAAAAGTGACCCCGGCCCTCAGCGCCGCGCGTGGCGCAGGCTACGTGCATAATCCAGCTGCTCAAGCCGGGCGCCCAACTGCGGGAACCGCGTGACCGCGCGCGTCTTGAGGCTGCGCACCACGCATTTGACCATGTGCCGCCCGCCGGTTTCGGGGACCCATCCGGTCTGGATCATGTTGATCCGCACCGGGCGTACGGGCTGGCCGCCCCGCGCCGCGCGATCCCCGGCGGCAGCCTCGTCCGACGGCACCGGATAGAACCATTCGGTTTCGGGCCAGACATAATCGTCCGGCCAGCTCCAGCAGACATTTCGCATGTAGATATCGCGCAGGCGCTTGCCCAGGGCGGGATCGGTCGGGCGCGGGCGCGTCGGCGCGCCCAGCCGGTCCAGATGGCGCTGCATCAAGCCCACCGCACGTTCACCGACATAGCCCGACACCCAGAGCCGGAACCCCAGGCCGGCCTGCACCGCCTGCACGGCGCGGAACACCTGCACATGATCCTCATGCCCGTATTCGCCCCAGGGATTATGCGTGACCACATCCGTCACCCCGGCCAGCCGATCCGCAAGAGTCGTGCACAGACGGTCGAAATTCTGCCTGTAGGCGCGCCGCAACGGTGCCTCCAGCCCCAAGGGCAGGCGGCGCGGCGCAAGCCCTTCCTCCACTTCCTCGGGTTGCGGCCACAGGGCCGTGCCCGCCACGGCCGCTTCCTCGATCTGCAAGGCCTCCAGCCCCGGCAAGGGCAGATCGGCCACCGCGCGCCGCCGCCCGCTGGAAAAGAAGGGCTTGCCCGGCGCATCGCCGAAACACAGGATCACCTTGCCCGCCTGCGCCAGCACCGAACTGGCCCAGAGCACTTCATCATCGGGATGAGCCATGACAACGGCGCAGCCCGCGCCGGGGCCGTCCGATTGCGACAGGGGCAAACTATCCATCAGCTGTCCTGCTCCTCTTGGTTGCTCCGCGGGGCCATGCGCCCCCTTCACCCCACCAGGACCGGATCCGCACCCACACGCGGCCCCGGCGCGCCCGTCACAGACGCCGCGCCACCGCCCTGCGGCCTGTCAGCCGCTCCAGCATGCGCCGCTTCAATCCGCGCGGCGGCAGGATCTCGCGATCCATCTCGAACACAGCGCCATTCAGGCTGCGGTCATGCCACAGCGCCAGCCGCACGCCCCAGCGCGCCGCCTGCGCCGGATCGAGCCCTTCGGCCAGGCCCATCCGCGTGGCCAGCATGCCCGGCATCCAGTCGCCGATCACGATCCCCGGAAAGCGGTCGCCCAGGTCGGCCACCATCGCGCGCGTCAGCACCCGCACCGCGCCCTTGGACACGGCATAGCCCGCGCTGGCCGGCAAGGGCGCGACATCGGCAAAGCTTGATACGTTGACGATCCGCCCGAACCCCGTCTCGACCATCACTTCCAGCGCGGCAAGGCTGCAATGGGTCACACCGCCAAGGTTCACCGCCACCGTGGCCATGATCCCGTCCGCCCCATCCTCCAGCAGATCGCGGCGCGGATAGACGGCGGCATTGTTGATCAACACGGTCACCGGCCCCAGATCGGCCCTGATCCGCGCAAAGGCAGCGCGCACCTGCGCGCCATCGGACACATCCGCCACGAAGGAATGGATGCGCCCCCCGCCTTCCGCGACCACATCCGCCAGCGCCGCCGGGTCGCGCCCGATTGCGGCCACCTGCACGCCCTGCGCCGCCAGTTCCAGCGCCAGCGCGCGGCCCAGCCCGGCCCCCGCGCCGGTCACAACCGCCACACCTTGCCGCAGGCGCGCATCCATCGCCGCCTCACCCATGCGCGCCCCCTTTCATCCGTCTCACGATCCCGTCCGCCACCCGCAGCGCATTGGCGGCAATCGTCAGGCTGGGGTTCACCCCCATCGAGGTCGGCATGAAGGATCCGTCCGCCACGTAAAGATTGCCGATCCCATGCGCCCGGCAATCGGCATCCAGCACGCTGGTCGCCGGATCCGCGCCAAAACGCAGCGTGCCGCAGGGATGACCAAAGTTCAGCTCGGGCCAGCGCGTCAGGAACAGATGCCGCTGCCCGCGCAGGGCCCGCCCGATCAGGCGGCGGAACCGCTTGCGCCGCGCCAGCACCTCGGGCCGGAACCGGTAGTCCAGCCGGATCGTATCGCCATCGCCGGGCGCCCATGTCACCCTGTTCTCGGGATAGGGCAGATCCTCCAGCAGCCCGACAAAGATCTGCGCCTCGCCCAGCAGGCGCGCGGCCAGCGCCGCGGGGATCCGCGCCAGCTGCCCCAGCCCCGGCACCCGCCTGAGCCAGGCGGATCGCGCCAGCATCATGCGCAGGTAATGCAGGATCTCGCCCTCGCGCGCGGCGATGCCCATGGCCTGCACCATGCCGAAACGCGCGCCATCCACATGGTAGAGGTCGCGAAAGCCGATCGCCTTGGTCGGCCCCGCAAAGGCCGGACCACCGCGCGCGGGCCAGATCGCCAGCATCTCGTTCAAGTGAAACATCAGGTTGCGCCCGACCTGCCCGCTGGCATTGGCGCAGCCCTGCGGCCAGGCCTCACTGGCCGAGGCCAGAAGCAACCGGGGCGAGGCCAGCGCGCCCCCCGCCAGCACATAGGTCCGCGCCCGCAGGGTCATGGGCTGGCCGCGATGCAGCGCCTCCAGATGGCTGACAGAACCGGCATCGCCATGAATGCGCGTCACCTCGCAATGATCCAACAGGGCGGCGCGCCCGGTGGCGAGCGCCGGTTCCACCCCGGCGGATCGGCCATCCATCTTGCAGGGCAGGGGGCATTTGAACCCAAGGCAATCGCGGCAGCCATCGACATGGCGCAGCGCCGCATGCAGCCGGTAGGGATGCAGCCCCGCCGCGCGCATCCGCGCCATCATCGCCGCCTCGCCCGCATCAAGCGGCGGGGCGGGGCGCAGGCTGTCGGCGCCCGCGCCGGTCAAGGGGTCCGCTTCGCCGCTGACGGCATAGATCGCCTCGGCCCGCGCCAGCCATGGGGCCATCTGCGCATGGCTGACCGGCCAGCCCCCGGTGGGGTGGGGCTTGCCCTCCACCTCGTCAAGGTCATGCGGCTCGGGCCGCTCCAGTGTGGCCGCGTAAAAGACGGATGATCCGCCCACACCACTGCCCAGCGGGGCAAAGAACCGGCTTTCCACGCCATTGACCGTCGCCGCCACAGCGCCGGGCCAGAAACCACGCAACTGCCGCGCCACCGGATCGGCCATGCCGGGGTTCAGGGGGGTCTCTTCCGCCCGGTATCCGGCGGGGCCCTTTTCGACGAAGAGAACCGAAAGACCGGCCTCCGCAAGGGCGCGGCCAACCGTGCCGCCCCCCATCCCGGTGCCGATCACGATCACATCCCAGCTGCGCGCGGCCAGATCGGTCATCCGTCGTCCCCGGCCAGCGCGGGCATCAGCAGGTCACGCAGCAGCAGCGCGCCCCGGTTGGTCAGGTGGTTGGTGTCGAAATAAACCGGCGCTCCCTCCAGCATCACACCGCAGGCCTGCGCATCGCACAGCCGTGGCCAGGGGTCGATCAGGGTGATCGCACCCCCTGCCGCCAGATCGCGCAGCATCGCGTCGGCCCGCGCGCCCCGTGCTTCGGCTGCATCGCGCGGCACGCTCAGCGTGGGTGCAACCGCCTCGCTCCGGCCATAGGCCAGCGCCCGTGCCGCCCGCGCCGAGGTGTAATCCGGCATTTCCGGCACCTGGCGCAGCACATGCACCGGCCCCAGTTGCGACAGCGCGCCCATGGTGCGCGCCATGGCCGCCGCCATCAGATCGGGCGCGCCCTCCAGCCCGGCGCCGGGGGCAGGGGCCAGGCTGATGCGGTTCTGCACGTCCAGACCATGTCCTTGCCCTTCGGCGTAATAGCTCCAGCGCGCCACGACCAGCACCCGCTCGACACTGTCCAGGCTGGGCAGCGCCGCCTCGATCCTTGCATTGATCTCGGGGCAGGCGCGGTTCTCGGCGGCGGTGGACGCGCTTTCCTCCTTGGTCACACCGAACAGCGGCGGGCAACCGGCGGTCCAGATCAGCATCCCCGGCACATCGGCCTCCAGCGCGGCAAGGCCGATCCCGTCCATCATCGCGCGCAGGTGGCTGTCCCCCCAGACCAGAACGCGCGGCGCGCCGTCGGGACCGATCCGGCAAACCTCGACCCCTTCCAAAGGCCCCGCGACTTCATAGGCGCAGCGGCTCCAGTCCTGCAGGAAATCGCCCGTGGCCGCGATATGTCCGCGCGCCACCGCATCGAACCGCTGCGGCAGGCCGTCCTTGACAAAGATCAGCGCCCCAAAGGCCAGCGTCAGGCCCGACGCCAGCGCCACGCCGCCAAAGACACGCGGCGCTGCTTCTTCTTGCTTCAAATATCCACGGCGGAACGGCTGCTCCACAAAGCGCCAGCTGATCATGGCCAGCACCAGCGACAGCCCGATCCACCCCGCCACCTCCAGCGGTCCGGCATAGGCGCCGCGCCAGGTGGTCGACAGGCTGAAAACAGGCCAATGCCACAGGTACAGCGAATATGAGATCAGGCCCACGAACACCGGCCCCCGCAGCGCCAGCACCCGGTTGACCGCATTCGCCTGCCCGGCACCCGCCAGGATCAGCACAGTGCCCAGCACCGGAAAGACGGCCTGAACGCCGGGAAAACCCGGCCCCGGCTGGATCAGTGCGACCGATCCGGCCAACAGCACAAGCCCCAGCGCCGAGGCCGCGCCCTGAACGGCATCTGGCAACCGCCGCCCCTGGAAATGCGCAATCGCCAGCAACACGCCCGCCAGCAACTCCCATGCGCGGAAATGGAACAGGTAAAACGCCGCCTCGGGCATCCGCGTGCTCAGCGTCAGGCTCGCCCCCAGCGACACCGCAAAAGCCGCCCACAACAGCAGGTGCAGCGCCCCGGCATGGCGGCGCAGCAGCAGGATCAGCAGCGGCAGCACCACGTAGAACTGTTCCTCGACCGACAGCGACCAGGTGTGCAGCAGCACCTTTTCTTCCGCGCCCGTGTCGAAATACCCCGCCTGCCGCCAGAACTGCACGTTCGCCAGGTAAACCGTCGCCGCGATCAGCGACTTGGAAAATTCGCGGTATTCGGCCGGCAACAGCACGACCCAGCCCACCAGGGCGACCGCCCCCGCCATGGCGAAGAACGCCGGCGCCAGCCGCCGGAACCGGCGGATATAGAACCTGATCAGCGACACGCGGCCCGTGCGCGCATGTTCCCCCCAGAGGATGCCGCCGATCAGGTAGCCCGAAATGACAAAGAAGATATCGACACCGACAAAGCCGCCGCCCAGCCCCGGCACCCCGAAATGATACAGAACGACCGACAGCACCGCGATGGATCGCAGCCCGTCGATCTCGGGGCGGTAGGGCATGCGCCCCGCGCCTGTGGCCTGCTGTTCAGTCATGCGGTAAAGCCGATAATCAACATTATGTTAAATTTAAACCCCGCCCTGACGCCCATAGACATCCTCGTAGCGAATGATGTCATCCTCACCGACATAGGCGCCGGTCTGCACCTCGATCATCACCATCGGCAGCTTGCCGGGGTTCTCCAGCCGGTGGATCGCGCCCACGGGCACATAGACCGACTGGTTCTCGGTCAGCAGTTTCACCTCGTCGCCCACGGTCACCCGCGCGGTGCCCTCGACGACCACCCAATGTTCGGACCGGTGCACATGGCTTTGCAGGCTCAGGGCCGCGCCCGGATGGACCAGGATCCGCTTGACCTGGAACCGCCCGCCAAGCGCCAGGCTTTCGAACCAGCCCCAGGGCCGGTGATCACGCGGAAACGTTTCGGCCTGCGCCGCCCCCTTGGCGCGCAGCACATCGACCGCGCGTTTCACGTCCTGCGCGCGGCTCATGTCGGCCACCAGCACCGCATCGGGCATGGCGATCGCCAGGATGTTGCGCAACCCGATCCCCACAATCTGCAAGCCGTCGGATTCCGACCGCAGCAGCGTATCGGCGCAATCGATCGCCGTGGCATTGCCGCCCAGGGCCACGCCATCCGCATCCGGCCCCATCTCGCGCCAGACCGATTCCCAGCCGCCCAGGTCCGACCAGACCCCGTCATAGGGCACGACCGAAAGGTTATCGGCCTTCTCCATCACCGCGTGATCGACACTGATATCCCGCAATTGCCCCCAGGCGCCGGGATCCAGCCGCAACAGGCCCAGATCGGGCCGCGCCTGATCCACCGCCGCGCGTGCAGGGTCCACCAGATCGGGCGCATGGGCGGCAAAGGCCGCGATCATGTCACGCGCCTTGAACAGGAAGATGCCCGCGTTCCACAGGCAATCCCCCTGCCCCAGCAAGGTCTTGGCCCGCTCCAGATCGGGTTTCTCCACGAAACGCGCCAGCGGCACGGCAGCGCCGCTGCCATCGGGCCGCTGCGCCAGTTGCAGGTAGCCATACCCGGTCTCGGGCCGGTCCGGGGTGATGCCGAAAGTCACCAATCGACCCTGTTCCGCGGCTTTTGCCCCTTCGGCCACCGCCGCATGGAAGGCAGCCGTGTCAGGCAGCACATGATCCGCCGGCGCCACCAGCACCAGCGCATCGGGATCCACCTTGTCCAGATAAAGCGCCGCCGCCAGCACCGAAGGCGCGGTATTGCGGCCCACCGGTTCGATCATCACCGCCATCGGATCGATCTTCAGCGCAGACAGCTGTTCGGTCACGATAAAGCGGAAATCGGCATTGGTCAGCACCACGGGCCGCTGAAAGGCCAGCCCGGCCCCCTGCCCCGTCAGCCGCGCGGCGGTGTCCTGGAACAGGGTCTGCTTGCCGACAAGCGGCACGAATTGCTTCGGATAGCTCTTGCGCGACAGCGGCCAAAGCCGTGTTCCCGACCCACCGCACAACAGAACAGGGTAAACATGTTTCATTTCGGGCCAAAGTCTCCGTCAATACGTCTGCTCAATCTCTGGACAACAGTACCGTACGGGTCGAAATCAACAATTCCAAAGCGTGCCCCCTGCCCTAGCCCAAGGTTTTGGCAGGAATGCGCCCTTATTCCGGCATATCGAAGATACCGGGCACCAGATCTTCCCAGAAT
>JAJLKH010000018.1:0-38367 GCA_033839205.1 Rhodobacterales bacterium
GAAGGAGACGCGCATCAGCACGCAATCCACGCCGCAGACCTTGGCATCCTGCGCCGAAAGCCAGGGCAGGGTCAGGTCTGCATCGGTCAGGGGGGCAAGGATGTCGCGCGCCTTTGGCCCGGTCACGAGCAGGCAGTCGTACTTGTCGGAGCGTTCATGCACCGCGATCCCCGCTGGGGCCTGCCGCGAGAGCAGTTCGCCGTCATGCAGTTGCGCCACGCCTGCGGTGATCAGCCATGTGCAATCGGGGCTGCGGGGGATCACCGACATCTCTGTCACGATGCGGCCCTTGTCATCGGCGAAATAGGCCAGCCCCACGCGGCCCACGCGCGGGATGCGCGATGCGGTCAGGCTGTTGACGTAATCCTGCGCGCCCGGCCCTTCGACCGAGAGGCGGGAGAAGCCCGAGATCGCCAGCACGCCACAGCCATCGCGGACAGCGGCGCATTCTTCGGCCACGCGCGGCGCCCATGGGCCTGCACGGTCCCATGTCTGGCTGCCTTCCCAGCTGGTGTCGTCACCGGGTTTGGCGAACCAGTTGGCGCGTTCCCAGCCGTTATAGGCGCCGCATTGCGCGCCTGAGTCTTTCAGGCGTGAATGCAGCGCCGACAGCTTATTATCGGCGCCGGCGGGCCAGCGCGCATGGGGGAAATGCATGCCGTATTCGTGGCCGTAGACCTCCATCCCCTTGGCGATGCAATAATCCTGATCCTCGAACCCGGTGAAGCGGCGCGGGTCGCAGGACCACATATCCCATTCGGTGCCGCCTTCGGTCACCCATTCGGCCAGCACCTTGCCGGCACCGCCCGCCTGGCAGATGCCGAAGGTGAAAACGCAAGCCTCGAAGGCATTGGGCAGGCCGGGCATCGGACCGATCAGCGGGTTGCCATCGGGGGTATAGGGGATCGGTCCGTTGATGACCTTGCTGAGCCCTGCCTTTTCCAGCAGCGGCACACGGGCCATCGCATCGCCGATATACCATTCCAGCCGTTCCAGATCGTCGGGGAAAAGCTGAAAGCTGAAATCCTCGGGCATGGGATCATCGGGGGTGATCCAATGGGCGCGACAGTTACGTTCATAGGGGCCAAGGTTGAAGCCGTGCTTTTCCTGGCGCAGGTAATAGCTGCTGTCGACGTCGCGCAGCAGAGGCAGCTTGGCGCCATGGGCGGCGGACCATTCGGCAAGTTCGGGGATCGTGTCGAAGAGCAGGTACTGATGGCTCATCACCATCATCGGCACGGTGCGGCCGAACATCGCGCCCACCTCGCGCGCATAGTAACCCGCCGCGTTTACCACCTTTTCGCAGCGCACCTCGCCCTTGGGGGTGACGACAACCCATTCATCGCCTTCGCGCCGCACACCGGTCACGGGGCAGAAGCGTTCGATGCGCGCGCCCATCTGCCGCGCGCCCTTGGCCAGGGCCTGGGTCAGCTGCGCGGGGTCGATATCGCCATCGTTGGGATCGTAGAGCGCGCCCTGAAGGTCATGGGTTTCAAGGAAGGGATAGCGCCCGCGCATCTCGTCAGGGCCCAGCAGATCCAGATCCATGCCCTGGTAACGGCCCATGCCGACGACGCGGGCGAATTCCTGCATCCGTTCGCGGCTATGGCCCAGGCGCAGCGATCCGGTGACATGGTAGTTCATCGGGTAATCGACCTCGGCGCCCAGACGGCGATAGAGATCGGCCGAATAGCGCTGCATGTTCATGATCGACCAGCTGGACGAGAAGGTGGGCACATTGCCCGCGGCATGCCATGTCGATCCTGCTGTCAGTTCGTTGCGTTCCAGCAACAGGCAATCGGTCCATCCCGCGCGTGCCAGATGATAGAGGGCTGACGCCCCCACCGCACCGCCACCGATGATGACCACCCTTGCCTGTGTCGGAAAATCCGCCATGCCCTGTCCCTTCGTCTTGCATTCGCAGGACGACTATCAGTCGGGCCAAGGCCTCTATCAATCCGGGCCAGCCGTGTTTATTAATCGGAAAACCCGATCAGGACCCGCGATGCAAACCGAGCTTCTGGAAACCTTCCTTGACCTGTGCGAGACGCGCAGCTTCAACCGCACCGCCGATCGGCTGGGGGTGACGCAATCCACCGTATCGGGCCGCGTGCGCGCGCTGGAAACCGCGCTGGGGTGCCGCCTGTTTCACCGGTCGCGCGCGGGCACGGGTCTGACGACCGAAGGATTGCGCTTCGAGCCGCATGCCCGTGCGTTGCGGCAGGGATGGACCGAAGCCTTGCAGGACACCGCCGGATCGGGCAGTCGCGCCATGACGCTGCGGATCGGGTTGCAGCGCGATCTGACCGACCATCATATCGGGGACTGGATGCGCCAGTTCCGCGCCGCCCTGCCCGAGGCGGCCTTTTACATCGAGGCGGATTTTTCCGCGCAGATGTGCGCCGACCTTGTGAGCGGGGCGCTGGATCTTGCGCTGCTGTTCACGCCAAAGCCGCAACCGGACCTGCATTTCGAAACCGTGGGAGAGTTGTCTTACCGCATGGTGTCGACCCGGCCGGTGGCGCTGGCCCAACTGCCGCTGGAAAGCTATGTGCGGGCCAATATCTCGCCCGCTTTCAGCGCCGCCCATGCGGGGCTTTTGCCGCAACTCAATGCGGCACCGGTATCCAGCGGGCAGAATGCGACCGTTGCGGGGCTGATCCTTGCGCTGGATGGCGCGGGCTATGTGCTTGAGGATACGGCGCAATCGCTGATCGAGGCCGGGCAGGTCCATGCCGTCACCCATGCGCCGCGCATCCCGCAACCGGTTTTCGCGGCCCTGCCGCTGCGCCAGCGGCACCGTCCCTTGCAACGGCGGCTGGTCTCTTTGCTGCGGGCGCATTTTTCGACGCGCAAGGCGCAGAAATGACAAACCCGCACCAAGGGCGCGGGCGGGTTTGCCACAGTCGTTCGGGTCAGGCGCTTACCACTCGGTCGGGCCCTTGTCGGCGAAGGCATGCACCAGGAAGTCGATGAAGGCGCGAACCTTGGGCTGGGTGAAGCGGCCCGGCGGGTAGACGGCATAGATGCCTTGGGTTTCCACGGGCAGATCGGGGATCGCATCCTCGACCAGTCCTTTTTCCATGGCATCGGCATAGAGGAAGCTGGGCAGATAGGCGATGCCAAGCCCGGCCACGCAGGCGTTCAGCAGGGACTGGCCGTCATTCACGCTGAGCCAGCCGGCGGTGCGCACCTGGCGCTTTTCACCCGAGGGGGCGGTCAGTTTCCAGACGTTGCCGTTGGACTGGTTGGAATAATGCAGCAGCTTGTGATCGTTCAGATCGTCGATCTTCTGCGGGCGGCCGTATTTTTCGAAATAGCTGGGGCTTGCGATCATCCGCTTGGTGGTTTCGGTCAGCTTGCGGGCACGCAGCGTGCTGTCTTCCAGCTCGCCGATCCGCACGGCCATGTCGAAGCCTTCGCTGATCAGTTCCACGTAGCGGTTGTTCAGCACCATGTTCACGGTGATATCGGGGAATTCCGACAGGAACTCGCCCAGCACCGGCGACAGGTGGTTGACCCCGAAGTCGGTCGCGACCGAGATGCGCAGCAGGCCCGAGGGCGCCGACTGCATCGAGGTGACAAGCGCATCCGCCTCGCCGGCGTCGTTCAGGACCCGCCGGGCCCGGTCATAATAAGCCAGACCGATCTCGGTCGGGCTGACGCGCCGCGTGGTGCGGTTCAACAACCTTGCGCCCAGGCGTGCCTCGAGGCTTGAGACATGCTTGGACACCGCCGATTTGGAAATGCCCATCTTCTTGGCGGCATCGGTGAAGCCACCCTGGTCGACAACCGTGGCGAAGGCTTCCATTTCCGTCAGACGATCCATCCGCGAGACCCTTTCAATTGCGTTGTTTCCGGTATCGCGTCGAAATCAGGCATGACTTGGGCGGGGTGCGGACAATATCGGGGTATTGTCAGGGATCGTTAATGGCGTGGAAACAGGCCGCGGCGGGGCAGAACCCTGCTTCTTCTTGCTGAAAATATCCGAAAACCCGACCCCGGCCACGCGGTCATAGGGTGCAGAAAGCGCTCTTTCGTTGCCGCCGGGCCCCAAGGAATTTGATCATATCGGTTCTGGCGGCAAGATTCATCCGCAAGATGATCAAATTTGTTCCCTTTGCATTTGATCAAATATATTGAGGCGGCAGAAGCAGGGTTTCAGCCAGGGGCATGACACCATGGACGGCAAAATGGAAACAACCGCGGACAGCCTGGCCGGTGTGCCGATCGCCCGCCTGGAAACGGTGCGCGCGCGCGAGGCCGGGGTTTATGCCGCGCGACGGCCGCGCACGCAGGCGGCACTGGCAGGCGGCACCGCGGCCTGGCTGGACGGTGTGCCGATGCATTGGATGAAGGATTGGCCGATGCCCTTCCCGATGCTGGTGGCCAAGGCGCGCAAGGCGCGGCTGACCGATCTGGACGGGCAGCGGATCGATGATTTCTGCCTGGGCGATACCGGTTCGATGTTCGGGCATTCGCCCGCGCCCGTGGCCAGGGCGATCCGCAAGCAGGCCCGCGATGGTCTGACCTATATGCTGCCGACCGAGGCGGCGCTTGAAGCGGGGCGATTGCTGAGCGAACGCTTCGGCGCGTTCCGCTGGCAGATCGCGACGACCGCGACCGATGCCAACCGCTTTGCCCTGCGCGTCGCCCGCGCGGTGACGGGGCGGACGAAGGTCCTGGTCTTCAACGGATGCTACCATGGCACCGTGGACGAGGCGATGGTCGCCCTGCAGGACGGGCGGACCGTGGCCCGCCCCGGTCTGACCGGGCAGGTGGCCGATCTGACGCGGACGGCCGTGGCGGTGGAGTTCAACGATCTGGCGGGGGTCGAGGCCGCATTGGCCACGGGCGAGGTCGCGGCGATCCTGACGGAACCGGTGATGACCAATTCCTGCATGGTGCTGCCCGATCCCGGCTTTCATGACGGGTTGCGCGCCCTGTCGCGGCAGTATGGTGCGCTGCTGATCATCGACGAGACGCATACGATGTCCAGCGGTCTGGGCGGTTACACGGCCGTGCATGGGCTGGATCCCGATATTTTCGTGGCGGGAAAATGCGTGGCGGGGGGCATGCCCACGGCGATCTGGGGGCTGCGCGACGATGTGGCCGAACGGTTTGCCACCTATAACGCGGCGCGGCCTGCGGGGCATTCGGGGATGGGCACGACGCTGTCGGCGAACCCGATGCAATTTGCCTGCCTGCGCGCCACCCTGTCCGAGGTGATGACGCCCGAGGCCTATGCCCATATGGAGGCGGGGGCCGCCCGGCTGGAGGCGGGGCTTGCCGCAGCCATCGCGCGGGCTGGCGCGCCATGGCATGTGGTGCGCGTGGGCGCGCGGGTCGAGTTCATCTGCGCGCCGGGACCGCTCAGGAACGGGACCGAGGCGGAGGCCGCGCATCAACCGGCGGTGGAGGGGGTCGTGCATACCTGCCTGCTGAACCGGGGCTGCCTGATCGCGCCCTTTCACAACATGATGCTGGTCAGCCCTGTCACCACCATGAAACAGATCGACCGGCTGATCGCCGCTTTCGACGAGACTTTGGCCCTGCTGTTCGGGCCTGACGAGGCCCAATGAGGACTGACATGACAACCCAGACCAATGCCCCCTCGGGCGCGACCATCGCCGAGGCGCAGGCCTTTCTTGAGGCCCATCCCGAGATCGAGGCCTTCGACATCGTGCTGCATGATTCCAACGGGATCGGGCGGGGCAAGATCATCCGGCGGCACGAGTTGCTGGCCTTCTACCAGTCGGGGCGGTTTCTGCCGATCTCGATCCTGGGGCTGGATATCTGCGGCGAGGATGTGCACGAGACCGGGCTGATCTGGGACCAGGGCGATGGCGACCTGCGGGCCTGGCCGATCCCCGGCACGCTGAAGCCGCTGCATGGAACGGTGCCGCCGCGCGGTGAGGTGCTGATGTCGCTTTACACGCTGGAGGGCGCGCCGATGACGTCGGACCCGCGCCATGCGCTGCAGGCGCAGGTCGATGCGATGGCGGCCGAGGGGTTGTTCCCGGCGGGGGCCTTCGAGCTGGAGTTCTTCCTGCTGGCCAATGATCGCGGGCCGGACGGGCGCGTGCGCCCTGCCGCCGATGTGCTGGACGGGCGCGCCAGCCACCGGACGGAAGTCTATTCGGTGGATCACCTGCACGGAATGCTGCCGCTGTTTTCCGACATCTACGCAGGGGCCGAGAAGGCGGGGATCAAGGCGGAGACCATGATCTCGGAATACGCGCCGGGCCAGTATGAGCTGACGCTGCATTACCGCACCGATGTGATGCAGGCCGCCGATGACCTGATGCGGTTGAAGCGGATCGTGCGGGCGCAGGCGCGCGCGCATGGGGTGACAGCCTGTTTCATGGCCAAACCGGTCGAGGATTACGCCGGATCGGGGATGCATTTCCACGTCTCGTTGCAGGACCGCGAGGGGCGCAACGTCTTTACGGAAAGCGTCGAGGGGCAATGGTCGCCCGAGATCCTGCACGCCCTGGGCGGGCTGCGCGCGACGATGGGTGAATCGATGCTGGTCTTTGCCCCGCATGCCAATTCATGGCGCCGTTTCGCCAACCAGAGCTATGCGCCGGTATCGACAAGCTGGGGCGTGAACAACCGGTCGGTGGCGCTGCGCATTCCTGCGGGCGATAAGCGCGCGCGGCGGATCGAGCATCGCCCGGCGGGTGTGGATGCCAACCCCTATCTTGTGGCGGCGACGGTGCTGGCGGGTATCCGGCACGGGCTGGCGCAGAGGATCGACCCCGGCCCCGAGACGACGGGGAACGGTTATGACGAGGCGGGCGGCGATGACGGCATCCCGCGCGACTGGAACGCGGCCATCGCGGCGGCGCGGGAATCCGCCTTTCTGAAGGATGCCCTGGGCGAGGACATGCACCGCACCTTCGTGGCCGTGAAGGCCGCCGAATATGCCCGGGTGGCGCGCACGATCTCGGACGTGGATTACGATCTTTATCTGCACACGGTGTGAGCGGGTGCAGATGTTGCGCGTGGATATTTGAGGCAAGAAGAAGCAGCGATCAGAGAGTCGCGGCCAGCCTTGTTCCCTGGTCGATGGCGCGTTTCGCGTCGAGTTCGGCGGCCACGTCGGCCCCGCCGATGACATGGGCAGCGATGCCGCGTTCGGCGAGCGCGTCGGCGAGTGAGCGTTCGGGCAGCTGTCCCGCGCAGAGCACCACTGTGTCGGCGGGGATCACGCGCGGGTTTTCGCGCGCCTCGCCGAAGGTGACATGCAGGCCTTCATCGTCGATGCGTTCGTAATTCACGCCGCCGATCATCTGCACGCCTTTCATCTGAAGGGCGGCGCGATGGATCCAGCCGGTTGTCTTGCCCAGCCGCTTGCCGGGGCGTTCGGCCTTGCGCTGCAAAAGCGTGACCCGGCGGGCGGGCGCATCGGGGCGCGGGCCTTCGGCGGCGAGGCCGCCGCGCGCCTGGGCGGGATCGGCAACACCCCACTCGCGCATCCAGTCGGGAATGCTTTCGGTCGGGCTGTGGCCCTCATGGACAAGGTATTCCGACACGTCGAAGCCAATGCCGCCCGCGCCCACCACGGCGACGGTCTTGCCCACGGGGGCCTTGCCCGCCAGCACGTCGATATAAGAGAGCACGTTGGGGCGGTCCTGACCGGGGATGCCGGGATCGCGCGGGACAACGCCGGTGGCGATCACCACCTCGTCAAAGCCTGCCAGATCATCGGCGCTGACCGGGGTGTTCAGGCGCAGGTCGATGCCGGCATCGGCGACCATGGTTTCATACCAGTCCACCAGCCCGTGGAATTCTTCCTTGCCGGGGATCTGGCGCGCCATGTTGAGCTGCCCGCCCACGCGGGCGGCGCGGTCGAAAAGCGTGACCCTGTGGCCGCGATCCGCCGCCGTCAGCGCCACGGAGAGGCCCGCAGGCCCCGCGCCGACGACGGCCACGGTCTTGGGCGTGGCGGCGGGGGCGATGACGAGTTCGGTTTCATAGCAGGCGCGCGGATTCACAAGGCAGCTTGAGATCTTGCCCGAGAAGGTGTGATCGAGACAGGCCTGGTTGCAGGCGATGCAGGGCGCGATGCTGTCGGCGCGGCCGGCCATCGCCTTGGCCACGAAATCGGGATCGGCCAGCAGCGGGCGCGCCATCGACACCATGTCGGCGCAGCCGGTGGCCAGAACATCCTCGGCCACGGCGGGCGTGTTGATGCGGTTCGAGGTGATGACGGGGATGCCCACTTGGCCCATCAGCTTTTTCGTGACCCAGGCGAAGGCCGCGCGGGGCACGGAGGTGGCGATGGTGGGGATGCGCGCCTCGTGCCAGCCGATGCCGGTGTTGATGATGCTGGCGCCCGCCTTTTCGATGGCCTGCGCCAGTTGCACGACCTCTTCGAAGGTGGAGCCGTTGGGCACGAGGTCGATCATCGACAGGCGGTAGATGATGATGAAATCGTCGCCCACGGCGGCGCGGGCGCGTTTGACCACTTCGATGGGCAGGCGCATCCGGTTTTCATAGGAGCCGCCCCAGCGATCGGTGCGCTTGTTGGTGTGGGTCACGAGGAACTGGTTGATGAAATAACCCTCGGAGCCCATGATCTCGACCCCGTCATACCCGGCCTCGCGGGCGCGGGCGGCGGCGGTGGCGATGTCATGGATCTGTTTTTCGATCCCTGCCTCGTCCAGTTCCTTGGGCGGGAAGGGCGAGATCGGGGATTTGATGGCGCTGGCCGAGACGCATTCGGGACCGTAGGCATAGCGGCCCGCATGGAGGATCTGCATCGCGATCCTGCCGCCTGCGTCATGCACCCGGTCCGTCACGATCCTGTGGTTGGCGATGTCCTGATCGGTGAAGAGGCCCGCCGCCCCCGGAAACACGCCACCTTCGCGGTTGGGGGCCATGCCGCCCGTCACCATGAGACCCACACCGCCGCGCGCACGGGCGGCGTAGAATTCGGCCACGCGGTTCCAGTCCTTCGTTTCTTCGAGGCCCGTGTGCATGGAGCCCATCAGCACGCGGTTCTTCAGCGTGACATGGCCCAGATCGAGCGGGGCCAGAAGATGCGGATATTCGGTCATGTGATGCCTCCCGTTTGCGGGCCATCTGAGCGGAAGGCGCGGGATTTGTCACTTGAAACCCAGCGTCAGCACTGGCCGGGCGCTGTCAGAGCGTATTGTCGAGAACGAAGGGCGTTTCGAAATAGTCGAACTGCGGATAGGCGCCGTAGATGCCGCGCACCTTTTCGCACCATGCCGCATCATGGCCTGCCTTCGCGGCCTCGAGCGTCTTCCACAGGTAGACACCGCCGCCGCGCCCGCCTTGGGGATCGTAGAGGTAATTCTTGCGGATCAGGTCAGGGTTCGCGGACCAGCCCGGAACCGTCGCCTGGAAATTGGCGATGACCTGATCGCGGGTCATGCCTTGGGGAATCGGGAAAGTGACGATTTCCGTGATCATGGCGCGCGCCCCCTGCGGTCACATGGTTTCAAGGCAGTGGCGCCGGAAGGCGCGCTTGAGCAGATCCAGTTCCTCGCGCAGCAGGTCCACTTCGGCGCGAATGTCACTGGCCAGCGCCTCTCCGGCGAGGATGGCGAAGCTGTTCAGGGTCTCGCCGGTTTCGCCGTCACGGATCAGGAAGGTATGGATACCGTCGGACAGGGCCTCGCGCGGGATGGGGATGCGCAGCACCCAGCCTGTGCCTTCCGCAGCCTCGAGCACCTCGGCGCCGGGGACGGGCTGTTCCAGGTGGGTCACGGCAATCGAGGGGCGCGTGCCTGCCGGCGCGCCTGTCACGATGCCTTCCCACATGCCCTGGAAAAGGCGGGTCTTGGTGACGGTCAATACACTCACGTGTTCATCCTTTTGGGTCCGGTATCACAATTCGGCGCGGGGGCGCCGGCTGAAGGTGAGGTCACGCAGGATCACCTGGTTCATCTCGGGGCCCTCGAAGATCAGGTCGACCCAGGCCTTTTCGACACGTTTTTCGTTCATGCCGGAATAGGCAAGGTCGAATTCCACCATGATGTCTTCTTCGTGCAGGGGCAATTCGCGCACGATCTGTTCGGTGTTCGGCCCGTGACGAATGTTGAGCCGCGCGAAAATCTCGAGCGGTTTTTCCAGTTCGATGATGGTGTTCATGCGGATCAGGTGGCGCCGCTTCAACCCGGCCACGGCATCGCCGGGCAGATCGATCGCAAGCGACAGGAAGGATCCGTCGAAGCGGAAGACATCCAGCCGCAGACCGAAAGGCGCCAGATCCTGTTCGCGCCGGTTGCGCAACTGGCGCAGGGTCAGTTCGGAGCGTTCGCAGTCGTGAAACAGCGTCACCTCGTCGCCGAGCATGCTTTTGCTTTGGACCGAGGCATAGCCGGGCACGGGCATGGGACCGCGCCATAACTCAGGCCGCCAGCCCCAATCGGCCCCGTGCGGCCTGCGAAAGGCGTTGGAGCCGATCATCGGAAGCGCGAGACGGCTGTCGGCCACATGGATCAGATCATCCAGATGGCGGCGCAACTGGCGGGCGCGCTGGCGTTGCAGCCGCAGGTCGGCCAGATCGGCCTGATCGGCCTGCCTGGCGGCACTGGCCCAGCGACTGCGACTGCGCGCGAAGGAAATTGCGTCGAGAAGCTTGCCACCCAGCTTTGTCATTATGTCCCGACCTGCCTTGCCTGTCTTATCCGCTTATCACACCCGGCGTCTGTCAGTATCGCCTAATGACGAAACAATCCTTACCGATGCAGAGCATTGACACAATTACAGAAACGCGAGCAGCGGATCAATCTGCCGCGGGGACGGAACCCGACGGGCGCAAATCAGCCAGCCGGGCTGTCGCGGCGGATCGCATCGACCAGTTCCAGCATCAGGCGCATCCCGCGGTCCGAGAGCATGGTGCTATCGGGGGCGGCATAAAGAGCCAATCCCAGGACCGAGTTGCCGACCGTCATCAGCGCGCGCCAATGCGTCGGGTCGGCGTTGGGCGGAACGGTCGCGCCCCCCTCGACCTGCAGGAGGGCAAGCCCATCGCGGTTGATGGCGCGCAGGATGCGGCCGCGGCCGAGGGCCTGCTGGAAATCGCGGCTGTCGGTGCTGACGCCCCCCTCGCCCACGGGCGAGGCCGAGATGGTGATGATCGCGGGTTCCACGAAGACGCCGGTGCTGTCGCCGGAAAGGCTGGCGCAGCTGCCGATGAGGGCGAAACCGCCCTGTGGCCGGTTCACGACGCTGCCCGCGTCCACGCAATAGCCCGTCGGAGGGCGCAGGACCACATTGCCGCCTGCCAGTTCGGCCTGACGCAGAACCGGCTTGGGCGAGGTGCCGCCATCAAGCTGGAGGCACCCCGAGAGGGACAAGGCCAGAAAAGGGGCCAACCAGAACCGCATCAGGCAAGCCCCGCTGTGTCACAGATCCATATAGACGTGTTTTTCGGCCTTGCCGCCCGGATGGGTGACCGCGCCCTTGTAGGTCTCACCGACAACCTGGGCATATTTCCACAGGGCGCCGCTGGCGTAGATGGTGGGACGCGGGCCTTTCCAATCGGCTTTGCGCGCTTCCAGTTCGGCATCGGTCAGGGCCACGCTGATTTCGCCGGTCAGGGCGTTCAGCGTGATCATGTCGCCATCCTTGATCAGGGCGATGGGGCCGCCGTGCGCCGCTTCGGGGCCGACATGGCCCACGCAGAAGCCACGGGTTGCGCCGGAGAAACGGCCATCCGTGATCAGCGCCACTTTCTTGCCCATGCCCTGGCCCGAAATGGCGGCGGTGGTTGCCAGCATCTCGCGCATGCCGGGGCCGCCTGCGGGGCCTTCGTTGCGGATGACGATCACGTCGCCTTCCTTGTACTCGCGCTTCTGGACGGCGGCGAAGGCGTCTTCTTCGCATTCAAAGACGCGGGCGGGGCCGGTGAAGACCTGCTGATCCTCGGACATGCCCGCGACCTTCACGATGGCGCCGGTGGGGGCGAGGTTGCCCTTGAGGCCGACAACGCCGCCGGTCTTGGTGATCGGGTTGGCGACGGTGTGGATGACCTTGCCATCGGCTTCGCGGGTGATCTTGTCCAGTTCCTCGCCAATGCTGTAGCCGCTGGCGGTGATGCAATCCTCGTGGATCAGGCCCGCCTTGCGCAGCTCCTTCATCACCACGGGAACGCCGCCTGCCTCGTAGAGGTCCTTGGCCACGTAATCGCCGCCCGGCTTGAGGTTCACGAAATAGGGGGTGTCGCGGAAAATCTCGCAGACGTCATCGAGGAAGAAGTCGATCCCCGCCTCGTGGGCGATGGCGGGCAGGTGCAGGCCTGCGTTGGTGGAACCACCGGTGCAGGCCACGACGCGGGCCGCGTTTTCCAGCGACTTGAGCGTGACCACGTCGCGGGCGCGGATGTTCTTTTCAATGAGGTTCATGACCGCGCGGCCCGAAGCCTCGCCATACTGATCGCGGCTTTCGTAGGGGGCGGGCATGCCCGACGAGTTCATCAGCGCAAGGCCGATCGCCTCGGAGACGCAGGCCATCGTGTTGGCGGTGAACTGGCCGCCGCAGGCGCCCGAGGTCGGGCAGGCCACACGTTCGAGGATCTCAAGCTCGGCATCCGACATGTTGCCGGCCTGATGCTGGCCGACGGCTTCGAACACGTCCTGGACGGTGACATCCTTGCCGTTCAACCGGCCCGGCAGAATCGAGCCGCCGTAGATGAAGACGGAAGGCACGTTCAGGCGAACCATCGCCATCATCATGCCGGGCAGCGACTTGTCGCAGCCGGCGAGGCCCACGATCGCATCATAGCAATGGCCGCGCATGGTCAGTTCAACGGTATCGGCAATCGCCTCGCGGCTGGCCAGCGACGAGCGCATGCCTTCATGGCCCATGGCGATGCCGTCGGTGACGGTGATGGTGGTGAATTCACGCGGCGTGCCGAAGGCCTGCTTGACGCCCATCTTGACGGCCTGCGCCTGACGGTTGAGGGCGATGTTGCAGGGGGCGGCTTCGTTCCAGCAGGTGGCCACGCCAACCAGAGGCTGGTGGATTTCTTCCTCGTTCAGGCCCATCGCATAGAGGTAGGACCGGTGCGGCGCGCGTGCGGGCCCTTCGGTCACATAGCGGCTGGGCAGTCTGGATTTGTCGATGCGCGGTTTCGTGGACATTTGTGCCTCCCCGGTAAATCTGTCCGGATCGGAATAAAGAAGGCTCTGCCGTGGCACAAGTCCGATTGCAAGACGTGGCGTCATGGGGCGTGACGGGGCGTCACGGGCCGTTACGGGGCGGCAGGCCGTGCAGCGGCGTTGACAGGACAGGTGCGCGGGCAAACACTGCTGCACAGACATCACGGAGGGGAGGACGCGATGACAGAGGGTCAGACCATCAGCCCGGAGGCCAAGAGCCACCAGGCGCTGGGGCGCGATTTCTTCAGCCCGGATGAGATCCGCGCGCTGGCCGAACGATCCGACCTGTGGGGGTGGTGGCTGGTTCTGCATTGCTGGGGCACGATCGTGCTGGCGCTGGGGCTGTTCGCGCTTTGGCCCAATCCGCTGACTTTTCTGCTGGCCGTCGTCATCATCGGATCGCGGCAGCTGGGGCTGGCGATCCTGATGCATGAGGCGGCGCATAACGCGCTGTTCAAGTCGCGCGGCCTGAACGACTGGGCGGGCGAATGGCTGTGCGGGCGGCCGATCCTGGCCGATCTGGCGGAGTACCGGCGCTATCACCTGAAGCATCACCGGCATACGCAGACGGAAGAAGACCCCGACCTGAAGCTGTCGCGCCCCTTCCCCACGACGCGCGCGTCACTGCGGCGCAAGTTCTGGCGCGACATCACGGGGCGGACCGGGATCAGGCAGCGCAGCCAGCAGATCATGTTCGCGCTGAAGATGGCGGGCGAGGTCGAGGGCCAGCCCGGCGCGCAAGAGCTGGCGCAGGCCTTTTCCGGGCCGGTGATCGGGCGGGCCCTGATCGCCAATGCGGTGATCTTTGCACTGATGTGGGCGGTTGGCGCGTGGTGGTGGTGGCTGGCGTTCTGGCTGCTGCCCTTGCTGACGTGGTTCCAGCTGGTGCTGCGGATCCGCAATATCGCGGAACATGGCGCGGTCGAGGCGGTGGACGATCCGTTGCGCAACACCCGCACCACCCATGCCGGGCCGCTGATGCGCCTGCTGGTCGCGCCCTATTGGGTCAATTACCACCTGGAGCATCACCTGGTGATGCATGTGCCCGCCCGCAACCTGCCGCGTCTGCATCGGCTGATGGTGGAGCGGGGCCATGCGGCGAAGATGCAGATCGGGCGCAATTACCTGGATGTGCTGCGGATCGCGTCATCGCGACCGGCGTAATGGCGCGGGCCGTGGGGTTCCTGCGGCAAGCCCCCTGTTCGCCCCTTGAACCGCGCGCTAGGTTCACTACCGGAGGCTGAGGAACCGGCCCCGCCACAAGGATGCAGACCCGACCGATGCGCTATGATGCCCATGATGACTTTGTCGCCCCTGCCCGCCCAACGGCGCAGGTCTGGCGCCTGGTTTTGGGGCTTGTGCTGATCATGGCCATCGTGATCGGTCTGAACGCCCTGTTCAGCCAGGCGGTCCTGCAGATCGCGGGTGACGCGCTGCATCGTGACATCACCCGTGTCGAAACGCCGGGACAGACCGCGGGCGGGGTGCTTTTGCTGCTTTACAGCTTCGTGATCATGACACTGGCGGCAGGGCTGGTGACGCTGCAGCTTCACCGGCGTAATCCCCTGACGCTGCTGGGGCCATGGCCGCTGATGTTGCGGCAGTTCGGGGCGACGCTGGCGGTGCTGATCGCGATTGCCATCGCGATCATCGTGCTGCCGCCCTGGGGTTTCGCCGATCCGCTGGTGCCCGGCCTTTCGCCGCTGGCCTGGGTCCTGCTGCTGCCGGTGTCGCTGGTGGCGGTTCTGGTGCAGACCTCTGCCGAGGAAATCCTGTTTCGCGGCTATATCCAGCAGCAGCTGGCGGCGCGGTTTCGCAGCCCGCTGGTCTGGATGGTGGGACCGGCGGTGATCTTCGGGCTGTTGCATTACAGGCCGGATGCCGGGGCCAATGGCTGGCTGATCATGGCATGGGCCGCAGGGTTTGCCCTGGCAGCCGCGGATCTGACGGCGCGCGCCGGGACGCTGGGGCCGGCGATTGCCCTGCATTTCATGACCAATGCCAGCGCGCTTCTGATCCTGTCGGCCGAGGGCACGCTGTCGGGGCTGGCGCTGTTCCGGTTGCAGATCGACATGGCCGATCCCGTCGCCTTGCGGCCCTACCTGATGATCGACGCGATGCTGATCCTGATCGGCTGGCTGGCGGCGCGGCTGGCGATTCGGCGCTGATGACCCGGCGCGCCTATGATCCGCACCTGGGTTTCATCCTGCCCGCCCGCGCGCGGTCCGAGCCGAAGCTGCTGGTGATCGGGATCCTGCTGGTCGAGGTCATGTACCTTGCGTCAGTGCACCTGATGGAGCCGTTCCTGCAGCTGGTGCCACTGGCCAGCCCGGCCGAGGTGGCGGGCGGCAGCACGCCGCGCGGGCTTCTGGTCCAGCTTTTCAGTTTTCTGGCCCTTGGGCTTGCCGTGGTGCTGGTCAGCACCAAGCTGCATGGGCGCGGCCTTGCCAGCCTGATCGGGCCACCGGGGCTGGCGGTGCAACAGATGTTGCAGGTCACGCTGCTGCTGGCCATCGGCACGCTGGCCATCGAATTCATACCGCCCGATGTCGAGCTGCTGTCGCTGACGCAGATGCGCCCGCTGGGCCCATGGCTTGCGCTGTTGCCGGTGGCGCTGCTGGCGCTGCTGATCCAGACCGGCGCGGAAGAGCTGTTTTACAGGGGCTATGTCCAGCAGCAGCTTGCCGCGCGCTTTGACAAGCCCTGGGTCTGGCTGGTGCTGCCCAGCCTGCTGTTCGCCTCGGCGCATTATGCGCCGGAACTGCCCCCGATCGAAGCCGCGCATTACATGATCTGGGCGTTCTTCTTTGGCCTGGCCGCGGCGGACCTGACGGCGCGCAGCGGCACATTGGGGCCGGCCATCGGGTTTCATCTGGTCAACAACGCCTTGGCCTTTCTGCTGTTCGGGCAGGCGGGCGGCATCGATTCAGGGTTGGCCCTGTTCCTGTTTCCCGCGGATCCGGCGCAGTCGCTGGGGCTGCCGCCAACCATGCCGCACCCGCTGCCACCAGAGCATGGCGAGGCGATAGGCCTGTTCGATCCCGGCTTTCTGATCGAGCTTCTGGGAATCGGCATGTTATGGGTGGGCGCCCGTATCGCGATCCGGCGTTGATTGCATTTTGTCGCCTGAAGGCTTACCTCGGCATTTGAACCGTCCAACCGGACATACGACCACGCAGAAGGCCCGTCGCCCATGAACTGGATCACCAACTACGTCCGCCCGCGGATCAACTCGATCTTCTCGCGCCGTGAAGTGCCCGAGAACCTCTGGACGAAATGCGACGACTGCGGGACCATGCTGTTTCATCGCGAACTGAGCGACAACCAGAATGTCTGCACATCCTGCGGACATCACATGTCGATCACGCCGCGCGCGCGGTTCAAGGCGCTGTTCGATGGCGGGATCTTCACGGAGGTGGCCGTGCCGGAACCGCTGGCCGATCCGCTGCAATTCCGCGATCAGAAGAAGTATCCCGAACGCATGAAGGCGGCGCAGAAATCCACCGGCGAGCGTGACGCGATGCTGGTGGCGACCGGCGAGATCGGGCGCACCCCCATCGTGGCGGCGGCGCAGGATTTCAGCTTCATGGGTGGTTCCATGGGCATGTTCGTGGGCAATGCGATCATCGCCGCCGCCGAAGAGGCGGTGAAGCTGAAGCGCCCGCTGATCCTGTTTTCCGCCGCAGGTGGCGCGCGCATGCAGGAAGGGATCCTTTCGCTGATGCAGATGCCGCGATCCACCGTGGCGATCCAGATGCTGAAAGAGGCGGGCCTGCCCTATATCGTGGTGCTGACCCATCCGACGACCGGGGGTGTTACCGCATCCTATGCGATGCTGGGCGATGTGCAGATCGCGGAACCCGGCGCCTTGATCTGCTTTGCCGGTCCCCGCGTGATCGAACAGACCATCCGCGAAAAACTGCCCGAAGGGTTCCAGCGGGCCGAATACCTGCTGGATCACGGCATGCTGGACCGTGTGACGCCCCGCACCAAGCTGCGCGAGGAATTGATCACGATCACCCGCATGCTGACGGGCCAGCCGCCTGCCGTCTGGGGGGACCTGCCTGCCCCCGAAGCGGCGGCAACCCCCGCCAGCGCCACCTGATCCGATCATGGCAACTGCTGGTTCGGACATCATCCTTGAACGGATGATGGCGCTTCACCCCAAGATCATCGATCTGACGCTGGATCGGGTCTGGCGGCTGTTGTCCGCCCTGGACAATCCGCAGGACCGCCTGCCGCCGGTGATCCATATCGCGGGCACCAATGGCAAGGGCAGCACGCAGGCGATGATCCGGGCCGGGCTTGAGGCGGCGGGTCATGCGGTGCATGCCTATACCTCGCCACATCTGGCGCGCTTTCACGAGCGCATCCGGCTGGCCGGAGAGTTGATCACCGAGCAGCATCTGACCGAGATGCTGGAAGAATGCTATGCCGCCAATGACGGTGCGAACATCACCTATTTCGAGATCACGACCTGCGCCGCGCTGCTGGCCTTTGCGCGGACGAAGGCCGATTACACGCTGCTTGAGGTTGGCCTGGGTGGGCGGCTTGACGCAACAAACGTGATCGAAAAGCCCGCGCTGTGCATCATTACGCCGGTTTCGATGGATCACGAGCAATATCTTGGCGACACCCTTGGAAAGATCGCGGGCGAGAAGGCGGGCATCCTGAAACGTGGCGTGACCTGCATCGTCGGCCCCCAAAGCGATGAGGGGCTGGAGGCGATCGAGGCCAGCGCCGCGCGTGTCGGCGCGCCCCTGCTGATCCATGGGCAGCACTGGCATGTGACGCGCGAGGGTGACAGGCTGGTCTTTCAGGACGAAAACGGGCTGGTCGATCTGCCCCTGCCCAACCTTCCGGGCGCGCATCAGATCCAGAATGCCGGCGCGGCCATTGCCGCCCTGCGGCACCTTGGCCAGCCCGAGATCTCTTGCGAGGCGGCGGTGACGCGCGCCTTCTGGCCCGCCCGGATGCAGCGGCTGCGCCAAGGGCCGCTGGTCGAGCAGGCCCGCGATATCGAGCTGTGGCTGGATGGCGGGCACAACCCCGCGGCGGGCGAGGCGATCGGCGCGCATCTTGCGACATTGCCGAAGCGGCCCACGCATCTGATCTGCGGAATGCTGAACACCAAGGACATCGGCGGCTATCTGCGCCCGATGGCAGCGCATGTGGACAGTCTTCAGGCGGTCAGCATTCCCGATACCGAGGCAACGCTTCCGGCCGAAGCGACGGCAGCCGCCGCGACACGGGCCGGGATAAACGCCAACGTGGCCGCTTCGGTCAGCGTGGCACTGGCCGAAATCGCGGCAAAGGATCCTGCGGCACGGGTGCTGATCTGCGGGTCGCTTTACCTTGCGGGGTCGATCCTGCGCGAGAACGGCTGACCTGCGGGGCAGCCGGAACGCGTCACGCGAAGCGCACGTGATATCAGCAAGGCAGCGGTAGACGGACGATTCGCCCCCGCTGCGAATCACTTTATATTGACTGATTCGGACCGATTCGCCTATATCTGGCCTATTCATCGGGGCAAGCCCGTCTGCCAATATCCCGGGCTGTCTCTTTTCAGGGGGATATTCGCAATGTTGCGCCGGTTTGGCCTTGTGTGTTTTTTTGTCAGTATTGCAACGCTTCCCGCCCATGCCGAGAGCGTGCGCATCACCCAGGATATCGAGACGCGAACGATCACGCTGAACGGTACGGAAATCGTCATCGACCGCATCCAGGACAGCGAGAACCGGCTTGAGGGCGATTTCACGCGCACCTCGCGCCCCTGCCCGCCCTTCTGCATCACCCCCATGACGGTGGCGCCCGGTGTCGTGACGCTGGGTGAGCTTGAGGTGATGGATTTCCTGGAGGCCAGTGTTGCCGCGGGGGAGGGCCTGCTGCTGGACAGCAGGCTGCCGGAATTCTTCGCCAAGGGCACGATCCCCGGCGCGATCAACCTGCCCTTTGCCACGCTGGATCCGACCAACCCCTATCGCGACGAGATCCTCAAGGCGCTTGGCGCGACCCTGACAGGCGCGGATTGGGATTTCTCGCAGGCGAGGCAGCTGGCGATCTTCTGCAACGGTCCCTGGTGCGATCAGGCGCCAAGGGCGATCCGCTTTCTTCTGCAGGCGGGCTATCCGGCTGAAAAGCTCAGCTATTATCGTGGCGGGATGCAGGTCTGGCTGCAACTGGGTCTGAGCACCCATATCCCGAGCGGGGGTTGAGCATGTCACAGGCCTGCCAGACAGCCCCTGCCCCGGTTCACGACTATGCCGCCGTCCGCATGGCCGCTGGCCGTTTTGTCCGTAGCCTTCCAGTTGTAGAGAGTTCCATGTTCCGTGCCCTTGCCATTGCCAGCCTGTTTACAGGCATCACCGTTGCCCTTGTTCTTCTGCAACCGGATGGTGGCGCGCGGTTCGAGACCGATGGCGTGTCTGTCACCCGCGCCTCGGACGGGCTGAACAGTGCGGCCTATGTTCCCGCGGGCGGAAACCTGTCGGCAGGCCCGATCCCGACACAGGACAATCGGCCCCAAACCACGCAGCGCAGCGCGCCGGAACGTGCCGCGCCCGCAGCCGACATGGACCTGCAACGGATGACACGGGGTGTTCTGGCAGAGCTTGGCGTTGCCCCCGGTGGTCTTGCGCCGGCCGACGCTGGCGCCGGGGCGGATGATCCGTTGCGCGCCATGTCGCTGAACGCGCTGACGGGGCTGCGCAATTTCACGGGTGAACCGGCGCCCGGCGCCGCGCAGGGCGATCCGCTGCAGATACTGATTGCGAAGGCGCTGATGGCCGGAGAATCCGACGCCTATATCGATGCCTTGCTGAACGAAGCGGTCGGGCGCGGCGAGGTCGCTGTTCCCCGCGCGCTGGTCACGGCGGATGGGCGCGTCGATACGCATGTCATCCTGAGCAGCATCGTGGCACAGGCAACGCTGGCTGTCGGCCAAGAGGTTCCCGCGCCATCGGTACCCGGTGGGGACGGTGTGGAAGTGCGCATGGTGCAGCGCGCCGACAAGACGGTCGAACACATGTTCTACACCGTGAATTCAGGCGACAGCCTTGGGGCGATCGCGCTGAAATTCTACGGTGACATCTCCCGATACACGACCATTTTCGAAGCGAACCGGAGCCTGCTTTCCAGCCCGGATCGTTTGCGCGTGGGACAGCGTCTGGTGATCCCCACGATTTGAGAGTTAAGGCAGGCAGGGAACGAAAGAGGGGCCGAACCAACGGCCCCCTTTCATTTTCGGGACAGCGGTTTGCGCCGGATCAGGCCCGCAGACCCGTTTCGCGCAACATGCCGCGGCGCTTGGCCTCGTAGTAGTAGCCGCGCGCATACCACATGACCGCTTGGTCATGGCTGCCATCCGACAAGAGCCACGCGCCGCGCAGGTAGCGCACGGCATAGCGCAGGTTGGTTTCGGCATCCAGAAGATCGGCGGGCTGGCCACGGAAGCCCATGGTGCGCGCCGTGGCGGGCAGGATCTGCATCAAGCCGTAGTAAGGCCCGTTGCGTGCATCGGGGCGATGGGTGCTTTCGCGCACGATCACCCGCTGCACCAGTTCGACCGGCACATCGTTTTCGCGGGCCGCGGCCACGATCAGGCGGCGCAATTCGGGCGTTTCGTTTGGATAAAGCGGGGTCGAACGGGTGGTCAGGTCTTGGACCGCTTCGGGTTGGGACCGCGCGCAGGCCGAAACGGCAAGGGCGGCCATCAGGCCCAGGGCGGCACGCCGGGAAAAGGATACCATCAATGACCTCGACAGGGTTTCACATGGGCGCGTGATAGCCCGGACGCCGAAAGGACAGAACAGTTGTTTTCGGCATCGGCAAGGCGGCGCCGATCAGGTCGCGCCGTCTGCCCATTCGGCCGATTGCATCTCGCGCAGGCGGCTGGCGGTGCGTTCGAATTCGAAGGTGCCTTCGCCTTCGAGGTAGAGGTATTCCGGTTGGGCAGCGGCCGAACAGATCAGGCGCACTTTCGCCTCGTAGAGCGCGTCGATCAGGGTGACGAAGCGCTTTGCCTCGTTGAAATTGGTCCGGCCAAGCGCGGGAATGTTTTCAAGCACCAGCACGCGGGCGGCTTCTGCCAGGGCGAGGTAATCGGCGGCGCCCAATGGCTTGCCGCACAGATCGTAGAATGAGGCGCGAGCGACACCGTTGCGAAAGGCGGGGATTTCGACTTGCCGCCCCTTGACGTGCAGCGTGAGGGGTTCAGCCGCGCCGCCCGTCAGATCCTGCCAGATCCGCGCGATGGCGGCACGCGCCGCATCGTTGACGGGGGTGAAATAGACGGGCGACCCTGACAGGCGATCCTGTCGGTAGTCGCGGTGGCTGACCAGCTCATGCACGACCATCCGTTCCTTGAGCAGGGCAATGAAGGGCAGAAAGATCTGCCGGTTCAGACCGTGCTTGTAGAGATCATCCGGCACCCGGTTCGAGGTGGTCACCACGACGACCCCGGCCTTGAACAGCGCCTCGAAGAGGCGGCCCACGATCATCGCATCGGTGATGTCGGTGATCTGCATCTCGTCGAAGGCCAGAACCTTGACGGTTGCCGCCACGTCTGCGGCGACCGGGGCGATCGCATCCTCGACCCCGCGCTGGCGGGCCTTGTGCATGCCGGTGTGGATTTCCTGCATGAAGGCATGGAAATGCACACGGCGCACGGGCACTTCGAGGCTTTCGACGAAGAGATCCATGAGCATCGACTTGCCGCGCCCGACCCCGCCCCAGAGATAGAGGCCGCGAGGGGGTTCAGGCGGTTTGCGGAACAGGCCGCGTTTGACCGGCTGGGCCAGTGCCGCGCGAATACGCTCGAACTCGGGCAGCGCCTCGCGCTGGGCCTCGTCCGGGGTCAGGCGACCCTCCTGCACGCGGGTCTCGTAGATCTGGAGCAGTGTTTCCATGCCTCTCCTTAGCCCGCGCCCCGTGCCGTGAAAAGACGCAGGGCATCACGAAAGGTGAGGTTTGGGCGCACATTTCGTCAATTGACGCTGCCAAGCATCGGCTTAAGGTCCGGCCAAACCGCCAGGAGACCCCGATGCACAGCGCCGCCCCCGCCAGACCCGCCTCGATCTTTACGCCTGTCCTGCTTGTGGGCTGTGCGATCATCCTGGTGTCTTTCGCGATCCGGGCCAGTTTCGGCGTGTTCCAGATCCCGATTGCGGAAGAGTTCGGCTGGCTGCGCGCCGAATTCAGCCTGGCGATCGCGATCCAGAACCTTGCCTGGGGCATCGGGCAGCCTTTCTTTGGCGCCATGGCCGAGAAGCTGGGCGACCGCAAGGCAATCGTTCTGGGCGCGCTGTTCTATGCGGCGGGGCTTGTTCTGTCGTCTTTCGCGGTGACGCCGACGGCGCATCAGTTCTACGAGATCCTGGTGGGTTTCGGCATCGCCGGCACGGGTTTTGGCGTGATCATGGCCGTTGTCGGGCGCGCCGCCACGGACGAGAACCGGTCGATGAGCCTGGCGATTGCCACGGCTGCCGGATCGGGCGGGCAGATCTTTGGCGCGCCACTGGCCGAGTGGCTGCTGACGATGATGAGTTGGCAAAGCGTGTTCCTTGTCTTTGCCGCATCCATCCTTGCGGTGCTGTGCCTTCTGCCGCTGATGCGCGCGCCCACGCCCCCGGCCAGCCGCGCCGAACTTGAACAGAGCCTGGGCGGCATCCTGAACAAGGCGTTTCGCGACCCGTCCTTTACCCTGATCTTCGTGGGATTTTTCAGCTGCGGCTATCAGCTGGGTTTCATCACGGCGCATTTTCCCGCCTTCGTGACGGAAATGTGCGGCCCGATCCTGCCGGGCGGCGTGCTGCACGGTCTTGGCATCACCACGACATCGGCGCTTGGGGCGGTTGCGATTTCGCTGATCGGGCTGGCCAATATCGCGGGCACGCTGGCCGCCGGATGGGCCGGCAAATACTGGCCGCGCAAGTATCTGCTGGCGGGTATCTACACTGCGCGTACGGTGGTGGCGGCCGCGTTCATCCTGACCCCGATCACGCCCGCGACCGTGTTGCTGTTTTCGGCGGCGATGGGATCGCTCTGGCTGGCGACGGTGCCGCTGACGTCGGGGTTGATCGCGCATATCTACGGGCTGCGCTACATGGGCACGCTTTACGGGATCGTGTTCTTCAGCCATCAGCTGGGCAGCTTCATGGGCGTCTGGCTGGGTGGCAAGATGTATGATCTGACCGGCGACTATACGCTGGTCTGGTGGATCGGTGTCGGGGTCGGCGCCTTCAGCGCCATCGTGCATCTGCCGGTGCGCGAAAAGCCGATGCCGCTGTCGGCCAAGACCGCCTGAGAGAGTGTCGATCAGTCGCCTGCCACCTCGGCGGCGATACCGGCCTCGATGATACGGACGATGGCGCTTGCGTGGGTATAGGTCAGCCCGTGGCCTGCGCCGTCGATTACCTCTTGCCGGGCCATGCGGTTCCATTGCGCCAACCGGCCCATCGCGCTGAGAGGAATGACGACATCATCGCGCCCCCAGATCGCGATCACGGAAATTCCTTCGCGGCTGATGGCGCGATGTTCCTGCTCCAGCGGGCGGGGCAGGATACCACGCATCGAGGACAGGACCGCCGGCACGAAACCGCGTTTGGTCAGCTCGGCCTGCTGATAGTCGATGATCCCTTCGACCTCGGTGGGCAGGGCGCGTTCGGCCTCGGTGCCCTTGCGGTGCAGGTTCGGATACCGCAACAGCATGAGCCAATCCCCCAGGATCGGCGTATCACGGGTGAATTTCGCAAGCTTGCCCAGATCATGGCCCATGCCTGCGGGTGCCAGCAGGATCATGCGCCGCACACGGCCGGGATTGCGCGCGGTATAGGCCGAGACGATGGCCCCGCCCATGGAGTAGCCCAGAAGGGTGACATCCTCGGTCACGCCTTGGGATTCCAGCAGATCGTCCAGTTGCCGGATGAAGAAATCCTGATCCTGTAGCCCCGGTGCGCGGTCGGAATAGCCGCGCCCGTAGAGATCGTAGACCAGCACGCGAAAGCCCATGAGCGCGAGGCCCTGCGCCACCGCCTCCCAGACCATCGAAGGGGTGGTCAGGCCATGCACGCAGACCGCCACGGGGCCGCGCACGGGCCCGATCCAGCGATAATGCGTGATGCCTTGCGACAGTTGCACGAATTCACCGGGCGCATCCTGCCGGGCGGCTTCATTCATGGGACGCCGCATCGCTTCGCGGGCGAAGGGCCAGGCGGCGATGGCCGCGATGACGATCAGAACTATCAGGAACCAGATCATTGTGCAGCCCTCCAGGCGTCGAGGATATAGCGGCTTGTCATCAGGTCCAGATGCGCGCCGCCGCCATTCTTGAACAGGGTAATCTCGTCTTCGGATTGGCGGATGAATTTCTCGGGCTCGTAGTAATCGGCCAGAATATCGCTGCGCGCGATCACGCCGCGCGCCAGCGGATCCTTGATCTCGCCGATATGGCCCACCGTGGTGTCATAGCTGTCCACGAAGATGCGCGCGCGGCGCAGGGCGGTGTCATCCGCCTCGCGCATGTCGGGGCGGTAGGCGCCGATCAGGTCAAGATGCTGGCCGGGGCGCAGCCAGTCACCTTGGATGATCGGCTGGGTGCTCATGGTGGCGCAGGTGATGATATCGGCCTGCGACACGGCTTGCGCCAGATCATCGGCCACCTGCATGTCCGGCCAGTCGGCGGCCAAGGCTTCGGCCCCGGCGCGGGTGCGGTTCCAGATGGTGAATTCGGCATCCGGGAAGCCCGCGCCGTAAGCCTGCCGCAGGGATCGGCCCACGGTACCGGCGCCCACGATCAGGATGCGGCGACTGTCGGGGCGCGCCAGCCTGAGCGCGGCGCAAAGGCTGTCGCCGGCCGTTTTCCACTTGGTGACCAGATGGAAATCGACAATCGCCTCGAGCATGCCGTCGGTGTCGGAGTAGAGCGTGACACCGCCATTGACCGCCGGTTTGCCCATCTGTGCGTTGCCCGGAAAGATCGTGGCCGATTTCACCGCAATCCCCAGTCCGTCGATCCATGCCGCGCGGTTCAGCAGCGTGTCGGGCGTGCGATAAAGGAAGGTATCAGCAATCTCGGCCTTTGGCAGGGTATGGCCATGAATCAGCGCCTTGGTCAGGGCGCGCCAGTCCAGATGCGCCTCGGCGGAGAAGGGGATCATGGGGATGGTCATGCGGCTTCCTTTTCGGTCAGCAGACCTTCGGCAACAAGGCGTTTGGCCCAGCCTTCGGGTCCGTCGAAGAGATGTGTCTGCCAGCCGCGCGCGGCGGCGGCTTCGATATTCTCGGCGCGGTCATCGGCAAACAGAAGCGCGGCAGGCGGCAGGCCGCACCCTTCCTCGAGCATCTGGTAGATGCGGGGGGCGGGCTTGGTCACGCCCATCGCGCCAGACAGAAACAGCCGGTCGAATTCATCAAGGAAGGGATAGACGCCGCGCGCCATCCCGAACGGTTCCAGCCCGAAATTGGACAGGGCAAAGACCGGAACGGCGCGCGCGCGCAGGGCGCGCAGCAGGCGGACGGAATGCGGGATTTCAGGGCGCGCCATATCGAGCCAGTGGCTGTGCCACATCATGATCGCTTCGGCGTGATCGGGAAAGTCACGCGCGGTGCGGGCGATTTCATCGGCAAAGTTGCCGCCGGAATCCACGCGGTCATTCATCGCGTGAAGGTCCACATCGGCGAACATCGCGCGGCGGCGGCCCTCGCCTATGGTGGCGTCATAGAACCGTTCGGGCTGCCATTCGATCAGCACATTGCCGATGTCGAAGATTACCGCCTGAACGGTCATGCGCCTCTCTCCTCGGGTTAGCCCTGCCGCCTGGCCGCGCGGATCTCGCGGTCCAGCGCCTCAAGAAAGCGCGACCGGTCCGCCTTTGTAAAGCCCTTGCCGCCGCCCTGGCGGAAGGGATCGGCGGCGCGCAGATCGGCCATCAGATCGCGGGTGGCCAGCACATTGCCGATATTGGCCTGTGTCAGCGCCTCGCCATTGTGTTTGAGCACGCGCGCGCCAGCGGCCACGCATTTCGCGGCCAAGGGAATATCGCCGGTGATCACCACATCGCCGGGCCCTGCGCGATCCGCGATCCAGATGTCGGCCACATCGGGGCCTGCGTCGACGATCACCACCTCGACCAGCGGATTGCGCGACAGGCGCAGGCCGCCATTGCTGACCAGCTTCATCTGGATGCCGTGGCGGGTCGCGACGCGCTCGGCCTCTTCCTTGACGGGGCAGGCATCGGCATCGACGTAGAGGATGCTCACGCGTAAAGCGCCTCGGCGTGGAAGGTCACGTGATCCTCCATGAAGGTCGAGACGAAGAAGTAGCTGTGATCGTAGCCCGGTTGCAGCCGGAGGGTGGCCTGTGCGCGGCGGGCCATCACGGCCTGGGCCAGCGTTTCGGGGCGCAGGTTGTCAAGGAACTGATCCTTGGTGCCGGTGTCGCACAGAAGCGGGATATCCAGACCCACCTCGCGCATCATCAGGCTGGCGTCATGGCGGGCCCAGGTGGATTCGTCATCGCCCAGGTAGGCGCCCAGTTGCTTGCGCCCCCAGTCGGCCCCGGTGGGATTGCAGATCGGCGCGAAGGCCGAGACGGAGCGGAAGCGCCCCGGCAGCCCCATGGCCAGCGTCAGCGCGCCATGCCCACCCATGGAATGGCCGGTGATCGCCTGACGGTCCGCATCAAGCGCGAATTCATTGAACAGCAGGCCCGGCAGATCATCCGCCACATAATCCCACATGCGGAAATGCGGCGCCCAGGGGGCCTGCGTGGCGTTCACGTAGAACCCCGCCCCCTGCCCCAGATCATAGGCCGCATCATCGGCCACGCCTTCGCCGCGCGGGCTGGTATCGGGAAAGACCAGCGCGATGCCCTGTTCCGCCGCCCAGCCCTGTGCACCCGCCTTGACCATGGCGTTTTCATGGGTGCAGGTCAGCCCGGACAGGTACCACAGGACGGGCACGGGGCCATCCCTGGCCTCGGCCGGCAGGAAAAGACCGAAGGTCATGTCGGTTCCCGTGGCTTGCGATGCGTGCCTGTAGACGCCTTGCATACCGCCGAAACAGGCGTTTTCGGAAAGGGTTTGCATCGGATATCCTCCTTTTCGGGTTCGGGTCATGGCTATGCCAAGGGCTGCCTGCCCACAAGGTCAGAGCGTTGAAATCCAGCCGATGACCAGCGAGACGGTCACGATGCTGAGCGCGGTCGAGATCAGGATCGAGGACGATACCCGATGCGGCGCCACGCCATAGTGCTGCGCCAGCATGTAGACATTGCCCGCCACCGGCAAAGCCGCCGCGGCGATCATCACGCCCGCCGCATAGGGTTCGACCGGAAAGATCAGAAGCGCGGAAACCGCGACGGCCGCCGGGTGCAGCACCAGTTTGCAGAACGACAGCCACCCGGCCACGAAGACCCGTTCCGCCGATTTGGAGGCCAGCGATGCCCCGATTGCGAAAAGCGCGCCGGGCGTTGCGGCATTGCCCAGCAGGATCACGAATTCATTCAGCGGGCCGGGGATGGGGATCTGCAGGCCCGACCAGCCCAGCCCCAGCACGATCGACACGATCATCGGGTTCTTCAGGAGGCCAATCCCGATGCTGCGGAAGATGCCCCAGGACACCCGGCCGTCACGCGCGCCGGTGATCAGGATCACGATCAGGCTGCCGAAGACGATCAGATCCACCGCCAGCACCAGCATGACCGAGGCGATGGCCGCCTCGCCCAGCAGCAGCGCCAGCATCGGAATCCCCAGAAAGCCCACATTGCCGATGGTGCCGCATTGCGCCTCGACCGCGGCTTCCTGCATGGGGATGCGGCGCAGCAAGGCCACGGCCGTCACCAGCAGATAGACCACGGCGGTGGCCAGCAGATAGGCCTTGACGAAGGTCAGGTCGAACACCTCGGACAGCGACAGGTTGGCCGAAAAGCGGAACAGCATCGCCGAGAGGGCAAAGTAGAAGACGAACTTGGTGAGCCACGCGGTGGCCGCCTCGGTGAAGAAGCCGCTGCGCCCCGCGCCGTAGCCGACGCCGATCACCATGAAGAAGGGAAGTGTCTTCAGAAAGATTTCGAACATCAGCCGTTGGTAACACGGCGGGGGGCAGCGTCAATCGCCGAAAGCGCCGGGGCGCGGCATCAGCCGCTGCCGATCAGCACCCCGGCCGCCAGCACAAGCGCGCCGCCCAGCACCACCTGCAATGTCGCGCGGAAGAACGGTGTTTCCATGTAGCGGTTCTGGATCCAGGCGATGGCCCAGAGTTCCACGAAGACGACGGCGATGGCGATGACCGTGGCAGTCCAGAAATCGGTGATGAGATAGGGCAGCGCATGGCCCAGCCCGCCCACCGTCGTCATGATCCCCGAAGCAAAGCCGCGTTTGGCGGGCGATCCGCGCCCGGAGAGTTCGCCATCGTCCGAGGCCGCCTCGGTGAAGCCCATGGAGATGCCCGCCCCGATGGAGGCCGCCAGACCCACCTGGAAGGTGGTCCATGTGTCTTGGGTGGCAAAGGCGGTGGCAAAGATCGGCGCGAGGGTCGAGACGGAGCCATCCATCAGCCCGGCCAGGCCGGGTTGCACCCAGGTCAGCACGAATTGGCGATGCGACGCGCGCCCTTCGGCGGCGCGCACATCCTCGGGCAGGTGTTTTTCCGCAAGATCGCCGGCCAGCGCCTGATGCCCGGATTCGGCCGCCGCCAGATCACCCAGGAGCTTGCGGGTGGCTGCATCGGTGCTGCGCTGCGCCGCCTTGAGATAAAAGGCCTCGGCCTCGCGCTCCATGGCTTCGGCCTCGGCGCGGATGCGTTCGATCCCCAGATTCTCGATCAGCCAGACCGGTCGGCGGGCGTAGTAGCCTGCGACATGTTCGCGGCGGATCAAGGGAATCACGGGGCCGAAACGCGCCTCGTGCAGGTCGATCAGGCGGCGGCGGTGGCCGTCTTCCTCGGCGGCCATGCCATCGAACATGGCGGCCGTATCGGGATAATCGGCCCGCAGCCTTTCGGCATAGCTGCGGTATATGCGGGCATCATCCTCTTCGGAGGAGATCGCCAGAGCAAGGATCTCTTGTTCGGACAGGTCGCGAAAGCGGCGGCGTTGGGACAGGAAGGGCATACAGCTATTTCCAGAATATTAGAATGATTCTAATCTAAACCTGCCAAACCGGTTCGGCAAGGGGCAGCGATGCATGCAGATTGCTTGTCGAAACTGAACCAATCGGTTTAAACTGCAAGGACGGAAGGGACGGGGGCGCATGAACATCATTGCCGAACAGGGGCGCGTCAAACCGCGCAAGGGCCGGAAGTATGACCAGGTTCTCGATGGCGCACGCGAGGTGTTTCTGGTGTCCGGCTTCGAAGGCGCATCGGTGGATGATATCGCGCGCGCGGCGGGTGTGTCCAAGGCCACGCTCTACAGCTATTTCCCCGACAAGCGCCTGATGTTCACCGCCATGGCCGAGCGCGAATGCTCGCGTCAGGCCAGCGCCGCGCTGCAGGTGATCGACATGACAGCCCCGCCTGCGCTGGTCCTGCGCCAGACCGCGGGGCGGCTGATCCGGATCATCCTGTCCGATTTCTCGCAGCGCATCTTCCGCGTCTGCGTCGCGGAATCCGACCGTTTCCCGGAACTGGGCCAGGCCTTCTATGACAGCGGCCCCGCCCTGGGGCGCGCCCGCATCGCGGATTACCTGCGGCAGGCCAAGGCACGCGGCGAAGTGGCGATCGAGGATTTCGAGCTGGCCGCAGATCAGTTCGCCGAGCTGTGCAAGGCCGATCTGTGGACAAGGGCCGTGTTCGGCATCCAGAACCGGTTCTCGGACGAGGAGATCGACCGCGTGATCGAAGGCGCCGTCACGACATTCCTGGCCCGCTACGGCGTACGCGGCTGAGGCGTCAGTCGATCCGGCGCACAAGGATCTGGTTGCCTGATCCGCGCTTGGTCTCGAAGATCTTCAGGTCGGCGATCAGGTCGCTCAGCTTCTTCTTGCCATAGCTGCGGGTGTCGAAATCCGGGTTGGCGGCGGTGATGAACTGCCCCAGGGGGCCCAGGGCGTACCAGTCATCCTCCTGGTCGATGCTGTCCATCGCCTTGAGGATCAGATCGCGCGCTTCTTGCAGGTTGCCGCTTGTCCGCGGCTCGGCCCTGGCCGCGGGTTTGCCCGCGGGATCGGCGCCTTCCAGGTTCTCGAGAAAGATGAACCGCTTGCAGGCCTTGCGGAAAGCTTCGGGCGTTTTCTGTGCGCCGATGCCGAAGACATCCAGCCCCTGCTCGCGGATGCGGCTGGCCAGGCGGGTAAAGTCGCTGTCGGACGAGATCAGCACGAAACCGTCGAAACGTCCCGAATGCATCAGATCCATCGCATCGATGACCAGGGCGATGTCGGATGCGTTCTTGCCCACCGTATTGGCCGGCTGATGGTGCGGGACCAGGCCGAATTCCGCTTGCACCTTGTTCCAGCCGCTCATCTGCTGGCTGGAAAAATCACCATAGACACGGCGGACGCTGGCCTCGCCCATGCCTGCGATCTCCTCGAAAATGGCGCGCGTCCATTTCGGCGAGGTATTGTCGGCGTCGATCAGCACGGCCAGAAGCGGCGGGCGGGCGGAATTATCCATGGATCTGTCCAGTCTGTCAGGTTGCGCCCGCCACCTCCTGGGGCAGCAGGCTGCGATACATCACCAGCGCATCCACATAACCCTGCACGGGATGCAGATAGGCGCCGGGCAGGCGGCCCGCGATCTGGAACCCGGCGGCCTGCCACAGGGCCACGGCGCGGGTATTGGTGCTGATCACGAAGTTGAACTGCATCGCACGGTAGCCCGATTGCGCCGCACGGTCCAGCGCCTCGGCCAGCATGGCGCGGGCCACGCCGCGCCCCTGTGCCGCTGCTGCCGTCACGAAGCCGCAGTTGCACACATGGGCGCCACCACCATCGGCATTGGGGCGGATGTAATAGCTGCCCAGCACCACGCCACCCGCCTCGGCCACCCGCACCTCGCGCCCCGGCCCGAACCAATAGGCCAGGGCGTCGCTTTCGGAAATCGCGGGGTCGATGGCATAGGTCTCACCCGCGCGGAACACGGGCCGCAGGATCTCCCAGACCGCCGCGCGATCCGCCATGGTCGCCGCGCGCATCATCACGTCAGTCATCACGCAACCCTGCTTCTTCTTGCCGAAAATATCCCCGCCGGAGGCACCGACATCTCGGCAGGCGCCTCCGGCAGGGACAGGATCAATAGGTCACGACCGCGCGGATCGACTTGCCCTCGTGCATCAGGTCGAAGCCCTTGTTGATCTCGTCCAGGCTCAGGGTATGGGTGATCATGGGATCGATCTCGATCTTGCCATCCATGTACCAGTCGACGAATTTCGGCACATCGGTCCGCCCCTTGGCGCCACCGAATGCGGTGCCTTTCCAGACCCGGCCAGTGACCAGCTGGAAAGGACGGGTGCTGATTTCCGCCCCGGCGGGCGCCACGCCGATGATGACCGACACGCCCCAGCCGCGATGCGAGCATTCCAGCGCGTCGCGCATCACCTTGACGTTGCCGGTGGCGTCGAAGGAATAATCCACGCCGCCGATCTGGTCGATCCCGCGCTTGGTCAGGTTCACGATCTCCTGCACCACCGACCCTTCGATCTTGGAGGGGTTGATGAAATGGGTCATGCCGAACTTGCGCGCCATCGCTTCCTTGTCGTCGTTCAGATCGACGCCGATGATCATGTCGGCACCCGCCATGCGCAGGCCCTGGATCACGTTCAATCCGATCCCGCCCAGACCGAAGACGGCCGCAGTCGATCCGATCTCGACCCCGGCGGTATTGATCACCGCGCCGATGCCCGTCGTCACGCCACAGCCGATATAGCAGATCTTGTCGAAGGGCGCGTCGGGCCGCACCTTGGCCAGGGCGATCTCGGGCATGACCGTATGATTGGCGAAGGTCGAGCAGCCCATGTAGTGATAGATCGGCGTGCCATCCAGCATCGAAAACCGCGTCGTGCCATCGGGCATCAGCCCCTGGCCTTGCGTGTTGCGGATCGCCGTGCACAGGTTGGTCTTGCCCGACAGGCAGGAATAGCATTCGCGGCATTCGGGCGTATAGAGCGGGATCACGTGATCGCCCGGCTTCAGCGTGGTCACACCCTCGCCCACCTCGATCACGATACCTGCGCCTTCATGGCCCAGAATGCAGGGGAACAGACCCTCGGGGTCCGCGCCCGAGCGGGTGAATTCATCCGTGTGGCAGATGCCCGTCGCCTTGATCTCGATAAGAACCTCGCCCTTCTTCGGGCCGTCCAGGTTCACTTCCATGATTTCCAGCGGTTTGCCGGCCTCAAGGGCCACGGCGGCACGTGTGCGCATGTCTTGCATCCTCCTGTTGCTGGGCGCCACCTTTCGCGAAAGCGCGCCGATCTTCAACCTCCTCCTACCCGGCGGGGGGATTTCGGTCTAGGCTGCAAGCGGATCAATTGCCGCAAAGGCCGACATTCATGCGATACAATTCAACCGCCGCGCTTGGCGCGATCCTGTTCATGGTGGCCTGCATGCCCGAAGACCCCGCAACCGATCCCGCGGCCCTTCCTTCCGAAAACGCCTGTGGCGCGGCGGCGCTGCAGTCGTTGGTGGGGCAAGCGGTCGCGGATCAGGATTTTACCGCTTTCGGCGCGGACCGGCGCGTCATGCAGGACGGCAGCCCGATGACGATGGATTACCGGGCAGACCGGCTGAACGTGACCTATGACGCCAAGGGCCGGATCACCCGGATCTGGTGCGGCTGACAGACGGGACGGACTCGACTCTGCCCGGGCATGGCGCTAATTTGGAACAAATAGTGAACAAACTGCCATAAAGCTGCCCATGGCCCCGAAACGAATCCTTTCGCTCTGGTTTCCCCGCCTTGGCGCGGAACGGCTGCTGCGGGCGCGGCGCGGCCTGCCGGAGGCCGCTTTCGCGGTGATCGAACAGGTGGGATCGGCGCAGCGCATCGCTTCGGTCTCGGTGCTGGCGCAGGCGGCGGGGGTCTATCCGGGTCAGCCGCTGCGCGATGCGCTGGCGATCTGCCCCCAGCTTGCGACGCAGGCCCGCGATGCGGCGGCCGAGGCGGCCTTTCTGACACGGTTGCGCCGCTGGGCCGGGCGCTGGTCGCCACTGGTGGCAGAGGAGCCGCCCGATGCGCTGGCCCTTGACATCACGGGCTGCGCGCATCTTTTCGGGGGCGAGGCCGCGATGGTCGATCAGATCGGCGCGGCGCTGGAGGGCATGGGCCTGTCGGTGCAGGCGGGGCTGGCCGATACGCCGGGGGCGGCCTGGGCGCTGGCGCGCCATGCCGGGCGCCCTGCCGCGACGGGGCGCAGCGGTGACGCCATCCAGCAGGAGGCGCGGGCGACCCGGTCGCGCGCCGCGACACGACCACGGCATGACAGGGGTGCTGCCAGCACGACCTTCGCGCCGGCCATCGCGCCCGTGGGCCAGACGCATTCCGCCATCGCGCGCCTGCCCGTCGCGGCCCTGCGGCTGGACCCGGATACCGTGGCGCAACTGACCCGGCTGGGGCTGCGCCATGTGGGCGATCTGGCGGGCCAGCCGCGCGCCGCATTGGCGCGGCGCTTTGGCAAGGGGTTGGTGCTGCGGCTGGATCAGGCCCTGGGCAGCGCCCCCGAACCGATCAGCCCGGCGCGCCCCGATACCGCCTTTGCCACGCGGATCAGCCTGCCCGATCCGATCGGGCTGACGGCGGACATCATGGCGGCAACCGACCGGCTGCTGGCGCGGCTGTGCCAGTTGCTGGCGGACAAGCGGCAAGGTGCGCGGATCGTCCGGCTGGAGGCCTATCGCAGCGATGGCCAGCGGCAGGAGATCACGCTGACACTGGCCAGGGCCAGCCATGATCCCGCGCGTATCCGCCCGCTGCTGGCGATGCGGCTGGACCAGCTGGATGCCGGTTTCGGCATCGACATGATGCGGCTTGAGGCGCTGCGCACCGAACCCTTGCATGACAAGCAGGCCAGCGGCCATCTGGACGCCGCGCGCGCTGCCGCCAGCCGCGCCGCGCGCGACACCGCGCTGGAAGACCTGATGGCACGCATCGGCGCGCGCATCGGGATGGAGGCGATCACCCGCCATCACCCCGGCAACAGCCATATCCCCGAGAAATCAGCGCAGGTGCTGGCCGCCGCATGGTCGGACCCGGCGCCCGACTGGCCCGCGCCACCCGCGCCGCGCCCGGCGCTGCTGTGGCGGCCCGAACCCGTGACCGCGCCCGACACGCCCCACCCGCCCGCGCGGTTTCGCTGGCGGCGGCGCGATCTGGCGCTGGCCTGCGCGCAGGGGCCCGAACGGATCGCGCCCGAATGGTGGCTGGACGAGCCCGACTGGCGCAGCGGCACGCGCGATTACTGGGTGGTCACCACCACCTGCGGCACACGTCTGTGGCTGTTCTTTGCCCATGGCGCCGCGCTGTCGCGCGGCTGGTTCTGCCATGGCAGCTTTGCCTGATGCAGCATCCCGGATCGTCACAAGCGACAGGGTGACAGGCGCAGCATCTCAGACCGCGCGCAGACCGCCCAGCACGAAATCGGCGGCCAGATCGGCATAGGCGGCGCGGCTGAGGCCCTTGCCGGGACGGTGCCACATGTAGAACCAGTTGAGGATGCCATAGACCGACATGGTCAGTGCGCGCAGCCGGTCGGCATCCAGACCGGGGCGTTCGGCATCCACCGCCTCGGCCATCACCGTTACCAGCCGCCGTTGCGCCGCGATCAGCGGGGCCTGGCGTTCCGGTGGCAGTGTCGCCAGCGCATCCAGCTGCAGCTTGTGCTCGGAATCCGCATCCTCGTAGGCCGACAGCACCGCGCGGATCACGCCGCGGATGCCGTCGCCGCGCGCGGCCTCGACCACTTCGACCAGCGCGCCCAGATGATCGTCAAGGATGTCGAACAGCAGGTCTTCCTTGCTGGCATAGTAGTGATAGATCAAGGCCTTGGACACGCCGCAATGTTTCGCGGCGCCGGTCATCGAGGCGCGGTCATAGCCGTGTTGCGCGAAATAATCCGCCGCCCCTTTGCGCAGGGCGGCGCGTTTTTCATCGTGATCGCGTGCCAGTCCGCGCGCCATGTCAGCCGCCCGCCATGTCAATCACCCTTGGGGCGATTGTCGATGATGCGCACGGCCTTGCCTTCACTGCGGACGACACCGCCCGGATCGAAGACATGGATTTCGACCGAGATGCCGACGGTCTGCTTGATCCGGTGCGACATGTCGCGCGCAGCCGCCTCGCGCCCCGAGGGGCCGACGCCTTCGCAGGCCTCGCACAGGACGCGCATCGCATCCATCCGCCCCTTGCGGTGCAACTCGATCTGGAAATGCGGGGCCAGGTCGCGGACCTGCATCAGCACTTCCTCGATCTGGGTCGGGAAAACATTGACGCCGCGCAGGATGATCATGTCATCGCTGCGCCCGGTGATCTTTTCCATCCGCCGCATCGAGCGCGCCGTGCCCGGCATCAGCCGTGTCAGGTCGCGGGTCCGATAGCGCACGATGGGGAAGGCTTCCTTGGTGAGCGAGGTAAAGACCAGCTCGCCCAGTTCCCCATCCGGCAGCACTTCGCCTGTTTCGGGGTTGATCACCTCGGGGTAGAAATGATCCTCCCAGATGTGCAGGCCATCCTTGGTTTCCACGCATTCATTCGCAACGCCCGGCCCGATCACCTCGGACAGGCCGTAGATATCGACGGCATGCATGTCGAAAGCATCCTCGATCTCGCGGCGCATGGCGTTGGTCCAGGGTTCGGCCCCGAAGATGCCGACCTTGAGCGGCGATTTGCGCGGATCAAGCCCCTGCTTGGCGTATTCATCCAGGATCGACAGCGCGTAGGAGGGGGTGACGGTGATACCGTCGGCGCGGAAATCCTCGATCAGGCGCACCTGGCGCGGGGTCATGCCACCGGACACGGGCACCGTGGTCAGGCCCATCTTCTCGGCGCCCAGATGCACGCCCAGGCCGCCGGTGAAAAGGCCGTAGCCATAGGCGTTGTGCAGGATATGCCCCGGCCGCAGACCCGCCGCGCGCAGGCTGCGCGCCACGACCGTGCCCCAGACATCCAGATCGGCCTTGGTATACCCGACCACGGTTGGCTGGCCCGTCGTGCCGGATGAGGCATGGACCCGCACGACCAGTTCGCGCGGCACGGCGAACATCCCGAAGGGATAGTTCGCGCGCAGATCGCCCTTGGTCGTGAAGGGAAACCTTGCCAGATCGGACAGGGACTTCAGGTCATCCGGGTGCACCCCCGCCGCATCGAAACTGGCGCGGTAGTGGGGCACGTTGTCATAGGCGTGACGCAACGACCATTTCATCCGTTCCAGTTGCAGCGCGGCAATCTCGTCACGGCTGGCGGTTTCGATCGGCTCCAGGTCACCAGGTTTGGGGGACAGGTCTTCCATCACACGGCCTCCAGCATCAGGGCGATACCCTGGCCCACGCCGATGCACATGGTGCAGATCGCACGCTTCGCCCTGGCATCGGACAGGTTGATCGCCGCCGTCAGCGCAAGCCGCGCACCGGACATGCCCAGCGGATGGCCCAGCGCGATGGCCCCGCCATGCGGGTTCACATGGTCGGCATCATCGGACAGGCCAAGCTGTCGCATGGTAGCCAGACCCTGCGCGGCGAAAGCCTCGTTCAACTCGATGAAATCCACGTCACCGATCTTGAGCCCGTGCCGGTCCAGCAGCGCCTGTGTGGCGGGTGCCGGCCCTATTCCCATGATGCGCGGGGCGACGCCAACGGTCGCCATGGACACGATCCGCGCCTTCGGCGTGAGGCCATATTTCGCCACCGCATCGGCGGAGGCCACGATGAGCGCCGCCGCCCCGTCATTGACGCCCGAGGCATTGCCCGCCGTCACGCTGCCCCCTTCGCGGAAGGGTGTCGGCAGTGCTGCCAGCTTTTCCAGCGTGGTGGCGCGGGGGTGTTCGTCGCGGTCCACGACGATGGCATCACCCTTGCGCTGCGGGATGGTCACGGGCGCGATTTCGCGGGCCAGCCGTCCGCTTTCGATCGCCGCAATCGCGCGGGTCTGGCTGCGCAGGGCAAAGGCATCCTGATCGGCGCGGGAAATCCCGAAATCCGCGGCCACGTTCTCGGCCGTCTCGGGCATGGAATCGGTCCCGTAAGCCTTGTGCATCGCGCGGTTCACGAAGCGCCAGCCGATGGTGGTGTCATAAATCTCGGCCCGGCGGGAAAAGGCGCTGTCGGCCTTGGGCATCACGAGGGGGGCGCGAGACATCGATTCGACGCCGCCTGCCAGCACCACCTCGGCCTCGCCTGCCTTGACGGCGCGCGCGGCCTGTCCCACGGCATCGAGACCCGACCCGCAAAGGCGGTTGACGGTGACGCCCGGCACGCCTTCGCCCAGACCCGCCAGAAGCACGGCCATGCGCGCGACGTTGCGGTTATCCTCGCCGGCCTGGTTGGCGCAGCCCATGATGCATTCGTCCACGGTCATGCCGGGAAACTGCGCCATGACCGCGCGGATCACGCCCGCCAGCATGTCATCGGGACGCACCGAGGACAGCGCCCCGCCGTAGCGCCCGATGGGGGTGCGCAACCCCTCGCAAAGATATGCCTCTCTCATGCGTCGTCCTCCTTGAAATGTTCCCCGGAAATCTGCCGCGACAGTCCCCGGAACAGGGCAACCTTCCGCCCGTCCTCGCCGGTCACGACCACGTCGTAGACGCCGGACCGGCCTGCCAGGTGCATCTCTTGCGCCGTGGCGGTCAAGACCTCGCCCGCCTTGCCGGGGCTGAGGTAGGTAATCGTGTTCTCCTGCGCCACGACCAGCGTGTTGTGGCTGTTGCAGGCATAGGCGAAAGCGGTGTCAGCCAGCGTGAAGATATAGCCACCGTGGCAGATGCCATGCCCGTTCAGGTGTTCGGGGCGTACCGTCATGGTCATCTTGGACTGTCCCGGCGCGACCTGCACCAGCGCCATGCCCAGCGCCTGCGCCGCTACATCCGTGGACCACATCGCGGCGGCCGAGCGTTCGGCGCGTTCCTCAGGCGTCATGGTCTCTCCTCCCCGTGACATTGACGGTAACCTGCACAAAACCGACCGCGCGGTCAAGAGTATTGCTTTGCGCGGAAACCTGCGCCATGCTGCGCGCCAGATAGCGCGATCTCAAGGGAGGATTTCCGATGCTCACACCCCACAGCTATGCCTGCGGCAAATGGATG
>JAJLKH010000019.1:0-19772 GCA_033839205.1 Rhodobacterales bacterium
ACGTGAGTATCGCGCGAAACGCGGCAGTCCAGGTGACCCAAGCCTTGGTTTGCACAAGGCAACGACCCAGAGATCGTAGCTATTTATCTGATTTTGGCTCCGGCGGTAGGGATCGAACCTACGACCAATTGATTAACAGTCAACTGCTCTACCGCTGAGCTACGCCGGAACACGAGGGCGGATATAACAACAGGGTTTTGTCGCGTCCAGAGGCATTTGGCATATTTTTGCAAAAGCTTTGCCTGCCGGCTCAAAGCCGGTGGAAACGGGCGGTCCAGGATAGTTGCCCCTCGGGGGCGATCAGATTTTTCCCAGTCAGGTCAACAAGATGGGCAAAGACATTGCGGGCGGCTGCGGGCAGAAGCATGGCCGGTGTCTCGGTGTAGATTTGCCGCGCCAGCGTCTCGGCCGTGGCGGGGGCGGCCTGGAGCGCATCGAGGATCGCCGCTTCGCGTGCTTCGCGATGCGCGATCAACCAGTCGATCCGGCTGGCCGGATCGGCAACTGGCGCACCATGGCCGGGAAGATAGATCCGGTCCGACCGCGCGCGCAGGCGCCGGCAAGAGGCCATGAAATCGGTCAGATCGCCATCGGGGGGCGAGACCAGCGAACTGGCCCAGCCCATCACAAGGTCACCCGTGAACAGGATGTCGCCCATCGCGAAGCACAGGTGATTGCCGAAATGGCCCGGTGTCCAGATCGCCTGCAACTGCCAGTCGGACCCGGTGACGGTGGCGCCATCCGCCAGGCATTCATCGGGTGCAAAGTCTTTATCGACGCCTTCGCCGCCACCGGCCAGGCCCGCTTGTGCAAGGCCCTCCATCACCGTGCTGCGCCCGGCCTGCGCATCGCCATAGGCCATCACCGGCGCGCCGGTGGTCCGTGACAGGGCCCGCGCCAGGGGCGAGTGGTCGACATGGGCATGGGTCACCAGGATATGCGTGATCCGCTGCCCCGGCCCGCAGGCGGCAAGAATCGCCGCAAGATGGTCCGCGTTGTCGGGGCCGGGGTCGATCACCGCCAGATCGGTCTGACCCACGACATAGGTGTTGGTGCCCCGATAGGTCATGGGCGACGGGTTCGGTGCCAGGATGCGGCGCAGGCCGGGTGCGATCTGGTCCGGCTGTCCGGCGATGGGGTCAAAGCCCGGTTCTGCTTGCATTCTGCTTCCTTTGGCGTCTGGCTGCGGCTAGGTTTAGCCCATGTTCTTCGGCTGGCTCAAACGCTTTTCCCCGCGCGGTCTTTATGGCCGGGCCGCCCTTATCCTGATCCTGCCGGTCGTGACGCTGCAACTTGTCGTGTCCGTGGTCTTCATACAGCGCCACTTCGAAGGGGTGACGCGCCAGATGACCCGCACCGCGGCGCGCGAGGTGCAGATGCTGATCCTGGACATGCGCGGCGCACCGGACCAGCGCAGCGCCCTGGAGACGGTGTCAGGTGCGGCGTCGCTGCTGGATATCGGGCTGCAATTCCTGCCCGCCGGTCAGACCCCGCCACCGGTGCGGCGCTGGTATGACCTGTCGGGCCTGCGTGTGATCGAGACCTTCGGCGCGCTTCTGCCCGGTCTTGCCGCCGTCCAATTGCCCGATGACTGGAATGTGCTTCTGGTGCTGGAAACAGAGCATGGGTTGCTCGAGGTCCTGCTGGACCGCCGGCGCGTGTCGCCGACCAATCCGCATCAGCTTTTCGTGAACATGGTGTTCTTCGGCGCGCTGATGACCCTGATCGCCTTCATCTACCTGCGCAACCAGTTGCGACCGATCACGCGGCTGGCGCAGGCCGCGGAAGCCTTCGGCAAGGGGCGCCACATGGCCTACAAGCCCTCGGGCGCGGTCGAGGTGCGCGCGGCGGGCAATGCGTTTCTGGACATGCGCGCCAGGATCGAACGACAGATCGAGCAGCGCACGCTGATGCTTTCGGGCGTCAGCCATGATCTGCGCACGCCGCTTACGCGCCTCAAGCTGGGATTGTCGATGCTGGACGCCGAGGAGGTCGCCGATCTGCAACGGGATGTCGACGAGATGCAGTCGATGCTGGACGAATTCCTCAATTTCGCCCGCGGCATTTCCGAGGCCGAGCCGGAACCTGTCGACCCGGCCGACTTGCTGCGCGATTTGGTCGAGGATTTCACCCGCGCAGGCAAACGCGTCAGCCTCGCTACGCTCGATGGGCAGGGCGAGGTGCCGCTGCGCCGCATCGCGATGCGCCGGGCGGTCGAGAACCTGATCAACAACGCCGTGCGCTATGGCAGCCATGCCGAGGTGTCGATGCTGCTGACCGACAAATCGCTGCGCATCCGGGTCGAGGATGATGGCCCCGGCATTCCACCCGATCAGCGCGGCGAAGCGGTCAAACCCTTCACCCGGCTGGACAGATCGCGCAACCAGAACAAGGGGTCGGGCGTGGGCTTGGGGCTGGCCATCGCCACGGATATCGCCCGTGCCCATGGCGGTGTGCTGCGGTTGGGCCAAAGCGACAAGCTGGGCGGTTTGCGCGCCGATATCGTGATCGCGCGCTAGGGCCGGCTTGTCTGCGGCGCAGGGGGTGGTATATCCCGACCAAGCGAGGACGACCTCCCCCGGAATGGGCGATTTTTCCGGGACGACCCGGCCAGAACGGGAGAGCGCCATGCGCCGCACGGCAGACCGGATCCGTCACGCCATCAGCTTTGAACTGATCGCCCTTGCCATCGTCACACCCCTGGGGGCCTGGGTGTTCGACACGCCCATGAAGGACATGGGAGTCGTGACGGTGATCAGCGCCACGATCGCGACGGGCTGGAATTACCTTTACAACCTGCTGTTCGATCACGCGATGCTCAGGCGGCGTGGCGATGTGCGCAAGACACCCGCAATCCGCGTCCTTCACGCGGTTCTGTTCGAGGCTGGCTTGCTGCTGGTGCTGATCCCCTTCATCGCGCTTTACCTGGGCGTCGGGCTCTGGACCGCATTCTTGATGGATGTGGCCTTTGCGGGCTTCTACCTTGTCTATGCCTTCTGCTTCAACTGGGCCTATGACGTGATCTTTCCGATAACCGCGCCAAGGGCGCAGAGCCGATGACCCGGTCGGTACTGGTGAAGCCAGTGAGTGGTAGGCCCGGAGGGACTCGAACCCCCAACCAAAGCGTTATGAGCGCTCTGCTCTAACCATTGAGCTACAGGCCCGACCTGCCTGCCTTGCTAGCAGACGGGCGGGGCGCGTCAAGGCTTTCGCCTGCGTCGTGCCCCGGACAGGGCTTTCAGATTGCCAAGCGGCGGGCTTTGGATTAACCCGCAGGCCAAGCGATGAAAGGATTTTCCATGTCGGATTCAGAGCAGGGCGCAGATCACGCCAAGGGCGCGAAAAACGGGATCACCTATGCCGATGCGGGCGTCGATATCGACGCGGGCAATGCGCTGGTCGAACGGATCAAGCCGGCGGCGAAACGCACGACGCGCGCGGGGTCCATGTCTGGCCTTGGCGGCTTCGGCGCGCTTTTCGATCTGAAGGGGGCAGGCTACAACGATCCGATCCTGGTGGCGGCTACGGATGGCGTGGGCACAAAGCTGCGGATCGCCATCGACACGGGCAATGTGGACAGCATCGGGATTGACCTTGTCGCCATGTGCGTCAACGACCTGGTGTGTCAGGGCGCGGAGCCACTGTTCTTCCTGGATTATTTCGCCACCGGCAAGCTGGAACTGGACAGCGCCGCGCGCATCATCGAAGGCATCGCCGAGGGCTGCGCCCTGTCGGGCTGCGCGCTGATCGGCGGGGAAACGGCGGAAATGCCGGGCATGTATCACGGCGGCGATTTCGACCTGGCGGGCTTTGCCGTCGGCGCGATGGAACGCGGGCAGGACCTGCCCGCAGGCGTTCAGGCGGGCGATGTGCTGCTTGGCCTTGCCAGCGATGGCGTGCATTCCAACGGCTACAGCCTGGTGCGCAAGCTTGTCGAGGTGTCGGGGCTGGGCTGGGCCGATTCCTGCCCCTTCGGCGATGGCACGATGGGCGAGGTGCTGCTGACCCCCACGCGGCTTTACGTGCGCCAGGTTCTGGCGGCGATCCGGGCGGGCGGGGTGCATGCGCTGGCCCATATCACCGGCGGCGGCCTGACCGAGAACCTGCCCCGCGTGCTGCCCGAGGATATGGGCGCTGCGATCGACCTGGATACCTGGGATCTGCCGCCCGTGTTCCGCTGGATGGCCGGGGTCGGCGGTATCGGCCAGGCCGAGATGCTCAAGACCTTCAACTGCGGCATCGGCATGATCCTGGTGGTCGCGGCTGACCGCGCCGATGCGCTGTCCGCGCTGCTGCGCGAAGCGGGTGAAACCGTCTATCCGCTGGGCCATGTCTCGGCCGGTGGCGCAGGCGTGTCCTATACCGGCGCGCTTTTGTGAGCAGGCGTGTCGCCATCCTGATCTCGGGGGGCGGATCGAACATGATCCGCCTTGTCGAAAGCATGACGGGCGATCATCCGGCGCGCTGCGTGCTGGTGGCCTCGAACGACCCCGATGCGGCGGGTCTTGCCCGTGCGGCGGCGATGGGGATCCCGACGGCGGCGGTGGATCACCGCGCCTACAAGGGGGATCGCCCGGCATTCGAGGCAGCACTTCAGGCCGAGCTGGACAAGGCCGCGCCCGATATCCTGTGCCTGGCTGGGTTCATGCGGGTGCTGACCGCCGGTTTCGTGCAGCCATGGGAAGGCCGGATGCTGAACATCCACCCTTCGCTTCTGCCAAAGTACAAGGGCCTTCACACCCATGCCCGCGCGCTTGAGGCGGGCGATGCCGAGGCCGGGTGCACCGTGCATCTGGTCACGCCCGAACTGGATGATGGCCCGATCCTGGGCCAGGCGCGGGTGCCGATCCTGCCCGGCGATACCGAGGCCACGCTGGCAGCGCGGGTGCTGGAGCAGGAGCATCGGCTTTACCCGCTGGTGCTGGAGCGCTTCGCACGCGGCGAGATGGGGCGGATCGACCTCTGATCGCTGCCGCGTGCTCAACGCGGCTTGGGGATCATCCGCAGGGCCATGACACCCAGCAAGGCCAGGCAGATCATCGCCAGCAGGGCGGCGCTGGCGCTCCATGTCTCGATCAGCAGGGCGATGCCGAAGGGCGCGATCGCGGCCATCACCATCCGGACCGACGCCAGCCGCCCCAGCCTTGCGGCAAACCCCTGCGCGCCGAACAGCACCAGGGGCACGGTGCCCCGCACGATCGAGGTCAGCCCCTGCGCCAGGCCGAACAGCACCGCAAAGACCATCGCGCCGGCCAGGGTCGGACCGGTCAGCCACAGCACGGTCAGCGCCAGCATCAGTAGAACCGTCGAGATCATCGTCGTGGTCAGCGGATGCAGGCGCAGCCCGAACAGCATGTCCAGCACCCGCACGCCCACTTGTGCGGGGCCCATCAGGGTGCCTGCGGTCACGGCGGCGGCGGCGGGCAGGCCGAACGCCGTCAGCGTCGTCACCCATGATGCGGACAGCGCCGAGAACACCAGCCCCGCCACGGCAAAGGAAATCGCGACCCAGATCATCGCGCGGCGGTGCTGCGCTTGGGGCAGGGGTGGAAACTGCGGGGGGGCGGTTGGCGTGGTGCCGGTCACGGGATCAAGATCGGGGGCGCGTGTCAGGCTCAGGTGCAGCGGCAGGCAGATGCAGAGGTTGAGTGCCGCAAAGACCAGGTAGGCAGTGCGCCAGTCGGACCAGACCAGGATCGCTTGTGTCAGCGGCCAGAACACGGTCGAGGCGAAGCCGCCCAGCAGTGTCATATGGGTGATGGCGCGGCGGGCGCGGGCGGGGCCAAGACCCTGCGCAAGGGCGGCGAAGGCGGCGTCGTAGAGAACAAGGGTGGCCGTCACCTCGACCGCCACAAGGGCGAGAACGAGCGATACCAGCCCCTGCGCCTGGCTGAGCGCGGTCAGCGAGAGGGCGGCCAGCACCGAACCCGTGCCCATCACGATCCGCGCGCCGTGCCGGTCCAAGAGCCGCCCGGCGGTCGGGGCGGCGAGCGCGCCGATCAGCAGGGCCGCGGAAAAGGCGGCGAAGGCGGTGCCGGGCGCGATGCCCAGATCATCCGACAAGGCGGGCACCACGCTGCCGAAGGCATAGAACATGGTGCCGAAGCCGATGATCTGGGTGATGCCGATGCCGATCACGAGCCGAAGGTAGAGCCAGCGGTCGGGATTGGCGGCGACGAAGGGAAGGGGCATCGGGAAGTGTCTTTGAAGGTGGTCGCGATCAGCGCCACGGGGCGCCGCGCGGGCGGGAATGTCAAGGCTGCAGATGAAGGACAGGCCCGGTCGGGGCGGGGCGATGCGTGGTCCTTGCGCCTGTCCCATGATGGGACATTTTCCGATCCCTTTCTTTTCAATGGCTTGGAAAATGGCGTTAGGGAAATCTTAAGGACTCGAGCCCAGTCCCAGGGGCCGGAGCCCGCCCGCAAGCCTGTGGCCTTTTCTTTGGCGTGGCAATCGCGTAAGACCCATGGACTTGCGCCGCGCCGCCCGCGGCGCCGCCGAGACAGGGCCCTAGATGCGAACGATCACGACGACCGAAGACCTTGCCGCCTTTTGCCACGAGGCACGCAAACATCCCTATGTCACGCTCGACACCGAGTTCCTGCGGGAACGGACCTATTATTCCAAGCTGTGCCTGATCCAGATGGCGATGCCGGGCACGGATGACAGCACGGCCGTTCTGGTCGATCCGCTGGAAGAGGGGCTGTCGCTTGAGCCGCTTTACGAGCTGTTCCGCGATACCGGCGTGGTCAAGGTGTTCCATGCCGCGCGGCAGGACCTGGAGATCTTTTTCGTCAATGCGCGGGTCTTTCCCAAGCCGCTGTTCGACACGCAGGTCGCGGCGATGGTCTGCGGCTTTGGCGAGCAGGCGGGATATGAAACCCTGGTCAAGAAGATCGCCAAGGCCAGCGTCGACAAGTCATCGCGTTTTACCGACTGGTCGCGCCGCCCCCTGAGCGATGCGCAAAAGGCCTATGCGCTGGCGGATGTGACCCATCTGCGCAAGGTCTACGAATACCTGGCCAAGGAGCTGAAGAAGACGGACCGCGCCAAGTGGGTCGAGGAAGAGCTTGAGATCCTGACAAGCCCCGAGACCTATATCACCCGCCCCGAGGATGCATGGGAACGGGTCAAGACGCGGACCAATTCGGGCAAGTTCCTTGCCATCGTGCGCGAGCTGGCGCGGTTTCGCGAGGATTACGCGCAATCCAACGACGTGCCGCGCAGCCGGGTGTTCAAGGATGATGCGCTGGTCGAGCTGGCCTCGACCAAGCCGGTGACGATGAATGACCTGGGCCGGTCGCGCCTGCTGCTGCGCGAGGCGCGCAAGGGCGAGATCGCGGATGGTATCCTGGCGGCGATCAAGGCGGGCATGGATTGCGCGCCCGAGAATTATCCGCGCCCCGATCTGAGCCGCGAAAAGTTGCAGGTGAACCCGGCGCTGGCCGATCTGCTGCGGGTGCTGCTGAAGGCGAAAACCGAGGATTCCGGGGTGGCCTCGAAGCTGATCGCGTCGAGCGCCGATCTTGACGCGATTGCCGCGGGCGAGCGCGATGTTCCGGCCTTGCGCGGCTGGCGGGCCGAAGTCTTTGGACAGGATGCCATGCGCCTGTGCGAGGGCAAGATCGCCCTGTCCGCCAAGGGCAGCGATGTCAGGATCGTCGAACTCTGATCGTCAGCGGCGGGTGCTGGTGGCCGCGTTGCGCGCGGCCTGCACCCGGATCAGGCGCACGCCTTCCAGATCGCCATCGGTGACATGCACGGCGGCCACGTGGCTGCGGGCGCGTTCGGGCATGGGCACGCGGCCTGCGGGGGCGGTCATGGCGCGCAATTCATATGTCAGCACACCATCGACGGGCCGACCGTCATTCAGCGGCTCCAGCGACACGGCATAGGCGCCGACGGTATCGGACAGGGCCGTGGCCCGGATCAGCGCGCCGCCCGGGACCCGTTCGACCGTGAGATCCGAGACTTGAGCCGCCAACGGCGCCACGACGGCGGCGCGCGCGGCGCGGCGGTTTGCAAAGATGCCGCCGGTGCTGGCGGGGATGAGCGGGTTCACATTGGCATCCTGCACCGGTTCCACCGTTGCCCGACCGAACCAGTTCAGGGGGTTGAAGCGCGACTCGCTGATGCGTGCGCAGCCTGACAGCACGAGGGCCGAGACCAAGAGGGCCGAAGTAAGGTTCCGCATCCTGTGCTGCCCCATCCGCTGATTGACCTGTTCCGTTCTGCCTATCTTATCGGGGCCGCGTTGAAAAGACGCAAGGCCGCACTGGACCTTTGCGCGCCTCTTGCCTAACTGGAGGGGCATGAACGAGAAGGGGCGGGACATGGCCAGCGAAAGGTTCGAAGCGATCGTCGAGGATTTCGAATTCCTTGAGGATTGGGAGGATCGCTATCGCTATGTGATCGAACAGGGCAAGGCGATGGACCCCTTGCCTGAGGCGCTGCGCGTGCCGGCGACCAAGGTCGATGGTTGCGCGAGCCAGGTCTGGCTGCATCCGATGATCGAGAATGGCGTCTTTCGCTTCGAGGGTGACAGCGATGCGATGATCGTGCGCGGGCTGATCGCGCTGCTGCGTGCGCTTTATGACGGGCTGCCGCTGGCCGAGGTGGGGCGCGTCGATGCGCCTGCCGAGCTGGCGCGTCTGGGCCTGAACGATCATCTGTCGGCGCAGCGGTCGAATGGCTTGCGCGCGATGATCGAGCGGATCAGGGCGGTGGCGGCCGAGGCGGCCTGATCAGGGTTTCAGGGCTGCGAGGGTGGTTTCCAGATCGCCGTAGCCGGTGAAGCGCCTCTCGAACGCGAGGCCGAGGCGCGCGGCGCAATCGGCGGCTTTGGCGGTCAGGGCGGGGTCATCCGTCTGGGCCTGGTAGACCAGCTTGGTGTAATGGCCGAAATAGGTGTCGCGCAGCTGCGGGTGGCGATCCAGCCCCAGCGGTTCCCAGACGAAGGCATCGAACTGGCGCACCAAGAAATCGGTCAGGTAGAAGGCGGTGAATTCATCCTGGGCCTTGGCGGCGAAGCGGGCGTTGCCCTCGAAGAAGCTGTAGCAATGCGGGCCCGCGATCATCGGCACGCCGAGGCGGTCGCATGTGGCTTGCAGCAGCCCCCCGGTGCCGCAATCGGCATAGGCCACGAAGATGCGGGCATGGGTGGCGCGGTGCCTGGCCACGGCCTGTTCCACGGCGGGGGCGATGCGGTCGGGGTGGTTGTGCAGGATCGCGGGCAGGCAGGTCAGGTCCATGTGGGACCAGTTGTTGCGCGCGATCAGGTCGAGGATTTCACGCGCGAGCGCGCCGCAGGCAATCAGCAGCACCCGGTCGGGGGCAGGCGCCGGGGTGACGAGGTCGAGCCCGTCGCGGGTGAGGTGGTCATCGTCGGGCAGATCCATCTTCATCCCCTCATGTGACAAGACCCGCGCCGGGGGCGCGGGCCTTGGGTTCGGTCAGGCCTGCGCCTTTGGCCCGCCTCAGGCGCGCATGGCGGCCTGGTTGTGCTTGCGCGCGACAAAGGTCTTGGCGGTTTCCACGGCGACTGCGGCATCGCGGCAATAGGCGTCGGCGCCGATGGCGCGGCCGAATTCCTCGTTCAGGGGGGCGCCGCCCACCAGCACGATGTAATCGTCGCGCATGCCTTTTTCGACCAGCGTGTCGATCACGACCTTCATGTAGGGCATGGTCGTGGTCAGCAGGGCGGACATGCCCAGGATGTCGGGCTTTTCAGCCTCGAGCGCGTCGAGATAGCTGTCGACGGCGTTGTTGATGCCGAGGTCGATCACCTCGAAGCCGGCGCCTTCCATCATCATGCCGACGAGGTTCTTGCCGATGTCGTGGATGTCGCCCTTGACGGTGCCGATGACCATCTTGCCCTGCTTGGGCGCGCCGGTTTCGACCAGAAGCGGCTTGAGGATGGCCATGCCGCCCTTCATGGCGTTGGCGGCCAGGAGCACTTCGGGGACGAAGAGGATGCCGTCGCGGAAATCCTTGCCGACGATGGTCATGCCGGCGACAAGCGCCTCGGTCAGGATGTCGTAGGGCTGCCAGCCGCGATCCAGAAGGATGCGGACGCTTTCCTCGATCTCTTCCTTGAGACCGTCGTAGAGGTCGTCGAACATCTGCTGGACCAGTTCGTCATCGTCGAGGTCTGCGAGGATGATGTCGTCTTGATCGTCGGACATGGCGGTTTCCTTGGCTGTGCGGCGCGGGCGCGCCTGCGTCTGTCTGTCTGCTGCCCATCTGGGGCTTTTGCGTCACGCGCACTGGTCGAATTGCGACATAGGCGCAAGCGCTTCCGACCTGCACCCCAGAATTGGCATCGCCGTTGCCGGAATGATGCGCCTTCGGGGGGGCGGGCCGCTTATTCGCCCCGGCGGCTGCCGCGCCGGCTGCGGCGGGGGGCGGCTGCATCGTCCCCGGTGCCGTCGCCCGCGCTGGAGAAGCCGCCGAGCAGGCCGGTGATCTGGTCGAGCGTCGGGCGCGGGCCGCGCGGGCGGGTTTCGAGCGCGCGTTTCATGTGTTCGAGATGCACCGGCATGGTGCCGCAGCAGCCGCCGATGATGGTGGCGCCCGCGTCGCGCGCGAGTACGGCATATTCGGCCATCAGTTCGGGCGTGCCGTCGTAATGGATATGCCCGTCATGGTATTTCGGGATGCCCGCGTTACCCTTGGCGATGATCGGGCGTTCCGTCCCTTGCGCGGCGAAACCCAGAACGGTGCGCAACAGGTCGGAGGCGCCGGTGCCGCAATTGGCGCCGAAGGCGATGGGCGGGTTGGGCAGGGCTTCGACCATGTCGACCATGGCGGCGCTGGTCACGCCCATCATGGTACGGCCCGCGGTATCGAAGCTCATGGTGCCGCACCAGGGCATACCGGCCAGGGCAAAGGCCTCGGCGGCGGCACGATATTCCTCGGGGGCGGAAATCGTTTCGAGCCAGAGCACATCGGCCCCGCCTTCCTTGAGGCCCTCGGCCTGTTCATGAAAGATCTCGACCGCGACCTCATGCGTCAGCGGGCCCATGGGCGCGAAAATCTCGCCGGTGGGGCCCACCGAGCCTGCCACCACGACGGTGCGCCCGGCCTTGTCGGCGATCTGGCGGCCCAGTTCGGCGCTGATGCGCGAGAGTTCGCGCGCGCGCTTTTCCGCGCCATGCAGTTTCAGCCGGCTGGCGTTGCCGCCGAAGGAGTTCGTCAGGAAGATGTCGCTGCCCGCGTCCACGGCGGATTTGTAAAGCGTCAGGATGCGGTCGGGATGTTCGACGTTCCACATTTCGGGCGCGTCGCCCGATGTCAGGCCCATGTTGAAGAGGTTCGTGCCCGTGGCCCCGTCGGCCATCAGCCAGTCGCGGGTTTCAAGCAGGCGGGACAGCGCGTCGGTCATGGGGTCGTCCTGTATATATCGTCAATGGGGTCAAGCCCGCGGCCCTGTCCTGTCATATCGGAGGGGTGCAGGCAAATTCATATCATTCATGAAGATCGTGAGGGGGCTTGCATTTTGCGGTGCAAAGGGCGGTCTTTTCATCCCGGTCGCAGCCCGGGGAAAGGGCATGCCGGTCAGGCATGCCCCGGGGCGATCACGCGTGACGGATCACGGGAGGCGCATCACGGGAGGCGCGATCAGATCTCGCTCATCAGCTGGGCCTTGGCGACGACCAGCAGTTCGGCCATCTTGGCGCGGATGGCATCGGCATCGGCGATGCCGTCCAGATCGGCGGCGACCTTGCGCACCACATCCTCGTGCCCGGCTTCTTCGAAATCGGCCTTGATCACGGCGCGGGCATATTCCGCGGCCTCGTCGGCGGATTTGCCCAGCAGTTCGGCCGCCCACAGACCCAGAAGCTTGTTGCGGCGCGCTTCGGCCTTGAACTTCATTTCCTCGTCATGGGCATATTTCGCCTCGAACGCATGTTCGCGGTCATCGAAGGTTGTCATCTTTCACTTCCTCGGGTGGCGGTTTCGTCATTGTCCGATATGCACACCTGCGACGGTTGGCGCAAGGGGCAGGGCGCATCTTGCGACAAACCCGCCCATGGACTAAAGGGGGGGCGACTGGATGGGACTCATGCCCGTCCGCAGCACCGGAGTGGCCATGGCACGGCGCAAGAAAATCTATGAAGGCAAGGCCAAGACCTTGTACGAGGGTCCCGAGCCGGGAACCATCATCCAGTATTTCAAGGATGATGCGACGGCCTTCAACGCGGAAAAGCGCGACGTGATCGAAGGCAAGGGCGTGCTGAACAACATGCTGTCCGAGTTCTTCATGACCGGGCTGGCCGGTGTGGGCGTGCCCACGCATTTCATCCGCCGCCTGAACATGCGCGAACAGCTGGTGCGCGCCTGCGAGATCATTCCGCTGGAAGTGGTCGTGCGCAACTATGCCGCCGGGTCGATGGCCAAGCGGCTGGGGATCGAGGAAGGGCTGCAGCTGCCGCGCCCGATCATCGAGTACTATTACAAGGACGACAAGCTGGGCGATCCGCTGGTCACCGAGGAGCATATCGCCGCCTTCGGCTGGGCCAGCCAGCAGGATATGGACGATATCCTGAGCCTTGCGCTGCGGGTGAACGATTTCCTGTCGGGCGTGATGTTCAGCGCGGGCATCAAGCTGGTCGATTTCAAGATCGAGATCGGACGGATCTACGAGGGTGATTTCCAGCGCCTTGTGGTCGCGGACGAGATCAGCCCCGACAGCTGCCGCCTGTGGGACATCGAGACCGGCCGCAAGCTGGACAAGGATGTGTTCCGCCGCGACCTGGGCAGCCTGACGGATGCCTATTCCGAGGTGGCGCGCCGGCTGGGCGTGATGCCCAAGACCGCGACGCCGATCGCGAAGCCGAAGCTGATCAACTGAGCCGGCCGCCCGCGCGGGGCAGGTGCCGGATTGGATATTTGAAGCAAGAAGAAACGGGGCGCGGTGTTGTCCCCCGAGAGACCGGAGAGAGACCCATGAAGGCACGGGTGCATGTGATGCTGAAGAACGGTGTGCTGGACCCGCAGGGCGAGGCGGTGCGCCACGCGCTGGGGACGCTGGGTTTCGAGGGTGTGCAGGGCGTGCGCCAGGGCAAGGTGATCGAGCTGGACCTGGCCGAGACCGACCCGGACGCGGCGCGCGCGCAGGTGGCGCGGATGTGCGAGACGCTGCTGGCCAATACGGTGATCGAAAGCTACACGGTGGAGATCGCCTGATGCATGCGGCGGTCATCACCTTTCCGGGTTCGAACTGCGACCGTGACCTTGTGACGGCCTTCGAAATGGCGGGCGCGCGTGTCAGCCGTGTCTGGCACAAGGATACCGAATTGCCTGCCGGCGTCGACGTGGTGGGCATTCCGGGCGGGTTTTCCTTTGGCGATTACCTGCGTTGCGGGGCCATTGCCGCGAATTCGCCGATCAGCCGGGCGGTCGTGGCCCATGCGGGGCGCGGCGGTTACGTGCTGGGGATCTGCAACGGGTTCCAGGTTCTGACCGAGACACGGCTGCTGCCCGGCGCGCTCATGCGCAATGCGGGGCTGAAGTTCATCTGCCGCACGATCGAGCTGGAGGTGGCGAGCACCGAGAGCGCCTTTACCGCCGGCTATGCCAAGGGGCAGCGTCTGCGCGTGCCGGTGGCGCATCACGATGGCAATTACACGGTGGGCGACGATCTGCTGGCGCAATTGCGCGACGAGGACCGGATCGCCTTTACCTATGCCGCGCCGGTCAACGGATCGACCGGGGATATCGCCGGGGTTCTGAGCGAGAACCGCCGCGTGCTGGGCATGATGCCCCATCCCGAGCGCGCCGCCGAAGAGGCGCATGGCAGCACCGATGGCCGGCAGATATTCGCCGGTCTGCTGGATGCGCTGACGGCGGCCTGACTTGAGCGCGGGGCCGGGCCATCGTAGTCTGGCGGCATGAAACCAACAACCAGCGCATCCGCGCCCCGCAGCCGGGGCGCGACCGGCAAGAGGCAGCTGCCGCCCGAGACCTCGGGCACGGTGAGCTGGCGGGGGCGCGTGGCGCTGGGGCTGTTGATGGTGGTGGCTGTCATCACCATCGCGGTGACCAACCGGCTGCTGACGGATCGCTTTACCGAGACCACCCGCAACCGGGCCGAGCTGCGCCTTGCGCTTTATAGCGGCAACCTGCTGAGCGAGCTGCGCCGCAATGCGATCGTGCCGCAGCTTCTGGCGCGCGATCCGACGCTGATCTCGGCGCTGGCGACGCGGGATTATTCGCTGTCGACGCAGCGGCTGATTTCCTTCGTGGAGGAGATCGGCGCGGCCTCTCTGATGCTGCTGGACCGCGAGGGGCGCACTGTCGCATCGACCGACCGCAACAAGCTGGGCAGCAATTTCCGGGCGGAGTCCTATTTCGTGGAGGCTTTGCGGGCCAATGACACGATCTTTACCGCGCAGCGCCGCGAGGCGGGGAGTTACCAGTTTTCCTATTCGCGGCGGATCATCGACAAGGGGCAGACCCTGGGCGTGATCGTGGTCGAGGTGGATCTGCAGAAGTTCGAGCGCGCCTGGGCGGGGATTTCGGACGCGGTGCTGGTGACCAATTCCGAAGGCGTGATCATGCTGGCGACAGAGCCGCGGTGGCGCGGGCTGACGGAGGCGGAGGCGCTGGCGCAGCAGCCGCCCGAAAGCGCGATCCAGCGCGCGATCCAGGCGACGGCCGACTGGACCGCCTTGCCGGCGGATGCCTATCTGCAGGGCGAGGCGGTGATCCGCATGGAGGGGCGCATCCCGTTCCGGGGCTGGCGGATCGCCAGTTTCACCGCCTATACCAGCGTGCGCGAGCGCGTGAACGGGGTTCTGGCGCTGGAGATCATGGGATTCGCGATCCTGCTGGCGCTGGCCTTCTACATGGCGAGCCGCAAGAACGCGGTGCGGCTGGCGCTGTTCCAGCGCGAGTCGGCGGAACTGCGCCTGTTGAATGCGCGGTTGCAGCGGGAAATCGCCGAGCGGGAAAAGGTGCAGGAGACGCTGGCGGTGGCCGAACAGACGCTTGCGCAAAGCTCGAAGCTGGCGGCCTTGGGCGAGATGTCGGCGGCGGTCAGTCACGAGTTGAACCAGCCGCTGGCGGCGATGAAGACCTACCTGGCAGGGGCGCGCCTGCTGCTGCGGCGCAACCGGCCCGAGGAGGCGCTGTCATCGTTCCAGCGGATCGACGATCTGATCGAGCGGATGGGGGCGATCACGCGGCAGTTGAAGTCCTATGCGCGCAAGAGCGGGGACCAGTTGACCCCTGTAAACATGAGCGATGCGCTGGCCTCGGCCCTGTCGATGATGGAGCCGCAACTGAAGCAGCGGCGCATCCGCATCACCCGCGCGCTGCCCGACCGGCCGGTGATGGTGATGGGCGACCGGGTGCGGATCGAACAGGTGATGATCAACCTGCTGCGCAACGCGATGGACGCGACGCAGGCCGTGGCCGAGCCCGAGATCGACATCCTGCTGGCGGCGGGCGAGACCGCGACACTGACGGTGCGCGACAATGGCGAGGGGATCAAGGACCTGGAGAACCTGTTCGAGCCCTTCTACACCACCAAGAAGCCGGGCGAGGGGGTCGGGCTGGGGCTTGCCATTTCGTCCGGGATCGTCAACGACCTTGGCGGGCGGCTGACGGCCCGCAATGCCAGCGACGGGGGCGCGGTTTTTGAAGTCCAGCTGCCGATCCTGGGGAATGACAATGAAATTGAAGCGGCGGAGTAGGTTGCATGTCTAAAGGGATGAAGATCGCCATCGTCGATGACGAACAGGACATGCGGCAGTCGATCAGCCAGTGGCTGGCGCTGTCGGGCTATGACACGGAAACATTCGCCAGCGCCGAGGATGCGCTGAAGGTGCTGGGGCCGGATTATCCCGGTATCGTCATTTCGGACATCAAGATGCCCGGCATGGACGGGATGCAATTCCTGAAAAAGCTGATGGGCAGCGACAGCACCCTGCCGGTGATCATGATCACGGGGCATGGCGATGTGCCGATGGCAGTCGAGGCGATGCGGGTGGGCGCGTTCGATTTCCTGGAAAAGCCGTTCAACCCGGACCGGATGAACGAGCTGGCGCGCAAGGCCACCAACACGCGGCGCCTGACGCTGGACAACCGCGCGCTGCGGCGCGAGCTGTCCGATGGCGGGCAGATCATGAAGAAGCTGATCGGCACCAGCCCCGCGATGGAGCGGCTGCGCGAGGATATCCTGGACCTGGGGCAGGCCGATGGGCATGTGCTGATCGACGGGGAAACCGGCACCGGCAAGACGCTGGTGGCCCATGCGCTGCATGCGGTGGGCGCGCGCGCCGGGCGCAAGTTCGTGCTGATTTCCTGCGCGGCCTATGACGAGGACAAGCTGGCCAAGCGGCTGTTCGGGCCGATGATGCCCGAGGACAGCCAGCTTCCCGCCGTCGAGGAGGCGCGCGGCGGCACGCTGGTTCTGGAGGATATCGAGACGCTGTCGGACAGCCTTCAGGCGCGGCTTCTGAGCTTCATCAACGAGCAGGGCACGCCCGCCGAGACGCGGATCGTGGCGATTTCGAACCTTCAGGAGCAGGATCGCACCTGCGAGGATGCGCTGCGGCCTGACCTTTTCTACAGGTTGGCGGCCCTGCGGATCACCCCGCCGCCGCTGCGCCAGCGCGGCGAGGATATCCTGACGCTGTTCACGCGCCTGTCCGAGCAGTTCGCCGATGAATACGGCTGTGACGCGCCGCAGGTCAGCGCGCAGGAGGCTGCACAGCTGTTGCAGGCACCCTGGCCCGGCAACGTGCGCCAGCTGATCAACGTGGCCGAGCGCGCGGTGCTGCAATCGCGGCGCGGGTCGGGCACGATCGCATCGCTGCTGATGACCGATAACGAGGAAATGCAGCCGGTGATGACCACCGAGGGCAAGCCGCTGAAGGAATACGTGGAAGCCTTCGAGCGCATGCTGATCGACAACACGATGCGGCGGCACAAGGGGTCGATCGCGGCGGTGATGGACGAGCTGTGCCTGCCGCGCCGGACGCTGAACGAGAAGATGGCCAAATACGGTTTGCAGCGGTCCGACTACTTGTGATCCGGGCCCGCCCGGTCCCTGCGACCCTGGCGGGGCATTTTCCCCATTGTGTTATCCGCAGCCCTGCCGCTATGGTGAACCATGGTGTGTGGCACCTGATGTGACCCGCCATAGAGTTTCGCTGCATCCGCGATGTGTAGGACTGATCCGGCACGGTGTGTGCAGACCGATTGAGCCCCGGCAACGGGACTGACGAACCCCCGAACCCCCCGCATGTGCGGGGTGGCGACGGCCTTGAACGGGCGCCCCATGTCAATGAGGGCGTCGGAGAAGAAACGCGATGAGGCGCGCGAGAGCAACCGATCCCATCCTGACCCCGGTTTCGGGGCCTATGCCCCTGTCGGCGGCATGCAGGATGACCGGACGGGTCGCGCGCGCCGGAACCCTCGCCAATGCTAGACACGTGCCGCAAGGTCCGCGCCCTCCGGGTGTCGGGCCAAGTCGCCGTGCGAATGGAAAAAATGGCCAAGAAAATGCTTATCGACGCCACACACGCGGAAGAGACCCGCGTTGTCGTGGTGGATGGAAACAAAGTCGAAGAGTTTGATTTTGAATCCGAAAACAAACGCCAGCTTGCTGGAAACATCTACCTTGCAAAGGTAACACGGGTCGAGCCATCGCTTCAGGCGGCCTTCGTGGATTACGGCGGAAACCGTCACGGTTTCCTGGCGTTTTCGGAAATTCATCCCGATTACTACCAGATCCCCGTCGCGGACCGTCAGGCCCTGATGGAGGAAGAGCGCGCCTATGCCGAGGCGCAGCGCCGCGAGGACGAGGATGAAAAGCCCCGGTCGAACCGGTCGCGGTCACGCTCGGGTGGGCGCAGCCGTTCGGAAGCGGTGAAAAGCGACGATGCCGTCGCCACGCGCGAGGCGGAAGGCGATGAAATCGCCGGGATGGAGACGATCGATCTGGATGAGGCCGAAGTCGCCGAAGGCACATCGCCCATGGAGATCGTGGGCGAGACCCCGGTTGAAGAGCCCGCCGATCAGCCCGAAGCCCAGTCCGAAGCCGACGCCCAGGCCGAGGATGACGATGCGGACGAGGATGATGGCGCTGTCGAGACCGTGGAGCGGGACGACAGCATCGAATCCGTGGCCGATGACGATGATGTCGAGGATATCCGCCCCGTGCGCAAACCCCGCGCGCGGCGCTACAAGATCCAGGAAGTCATCAAGGTGCGCCAGATCCTGCTGGTGCAGGTCGTCAAGGAAGAGCGCGGCAACAAGGGTGCGGCGCTGACCACCTACCTGTCGCTGGCGGGGCGCTATTGCGTGCTGATGCCCAATACCGCGCGTGGTGGTGGGATCAGCCGCAAGATCACCAATGCCGTCGACCGCAAGAAGCTGAAGGAAATCGCCAACGAGATCGACGTGCCGCAGGGCGCGGGGCTGATCGTGCGGACGGCGGGGGCCAAGCGCACCAAGACCGAGATCAAGCGCGATTACGAATACCTGCAGCGCCTGTGGGAGCAGATCCGCGAGCTGACGCTGAAATCCATCGCGCCGGCCAAGATCTATGAAGAGGGCGACCTGATCAAACGCTCGATCCGCGACCTTTACAGCCGCGAGATCGACGAGGTGCTGGTCGAGGGCGAGCGCGGTTATCGCATCGCCAAGGACTTCATGAAGATGATCATGCCGTCCCATGCGGTGAACGTGAAGCATTACCGCGAGCAGATGCCGCTGTTTGCCCGCTACCAGGTGGAAAGCTACCTGTCGTCGATGTTCAACCCGGTCGTGCAGCTGAAATCCGGCGGCTATATCGTGATCGGCGTGACCGAAGCGCTGGTGGCGATCGACGTGAACTCGGGCCGGGCGACCAAGGAAGGGTCGATCGAGGAGACGGCGCTGAAGACCAACCTGGAGGCTGCCGAGGAAGTGGCGCGCCAGTTGCGTCTGCGTGACCTTGCCGGTCTGATCGTGATCGACTTCATCGACATGGACGAGCGGCGCAACAACGCGGCCGTCGAAAAGCGCATCAAGGACAAGCTGAAGACCGACCGCGCGCGCATCCAGGTGGGCCGGATCAGCGGTTTCGGCCTGATGGAAATGTCGCGCCAGCGCCTGCGCCCCGGCATGATCGAGGCCACGACCCAGCCTTGCGCGCATTGCCATGGCACGGGTCTGATCCGGTCGGACGACAACCTTGCGCTGTCGATCCTGCGCCAGATCGAGGAAGAAGGCGTGCGCCGCCGGTCGCGCGAGGTGCTGATCAAGGCGCCTGTGGCCATCGCGAACTACCTGATGAACCAGAAGCGCGAGCATGTGGCCCAGATCGAGGGGCGGTATGGTCTGTCGGTGCGGATCGAAGGCGATCCCAGCCTGATCAGCCCCGATTTCACGATGGAGAAGTTCAAGACCGCGACCCGCGTTGTCGTCGAACTGCCGCATGTGGTGTCGGGCGATGCCGCGCTGATGGACGAGGTCGAAAGCACCGTGTCGGCCTGGGACCTGGAAGAGGCCGAGGAGGCCGAAGCGGAAGCCGCCGCCAAGGCGGGTGAGCGCGCCGAGCGTTCCGAGCGCGGCGCCGAGACGCTGGATGACGAGGGCAAGCCCAAGAAGCGCCGTCGGCGTCGGCGCCGCAGCCGTTCCAAATCGGGACAGGATGGCGACAACGGCCAGAACAGCATGACGGACGAGGACGAGCGCGACGAGGCCGAGGATACGGCCGAGGCGGAGGCCACGACCGATGCGCCCGAGGCAGAGGCGGAGGCCGTTGCCGCAGTCACCGA
>JAJLKH010000020.1:0-29528 GCA_033839205.1 Rhodobacterales bacterium
GGCCAGTTCGGGCTGAAATGGCCCAATGACGTGCTGCTGAACGGGGGCAAGGTCGCGGGGATCCTGCTGGAAACCATCGGCCCGCGCGGTGATGCGCTGTCCATCGGGATCGGCGTGAACCTGGCACAGGCGCCGGGGGCCGACCAGGTCGAGGCCGGGGCGGTGCGCCCCGTGTCGCTTCTGTCGGAAACCGGGGCATCCGTCACCCCGGCAGAGTTCCTCGATGCGCTGGCCCCGGCCTTTGCCCGCCATGAGGCGCAGTTCGCCACCTACGGCTTTGCACCCATCCGCACCGCCTGGATGGACCGCGCCGCCCGCCTGGGCGAGGTGATCACCGCGCGCCTTCCCGGCGAAGAGATCGTGGGCCGCTTCGATGCGGTGGACGAGCAGGGGCAACTTGTCTTATCAACGCCCCAAGGCCCGCGCCGCATCGCTGCGGCCGATGTATTCTTCTGAGGATTGCAGACATGCTTCTGGCCATCGACTGTGGCAATACCAATACTGTTTTCTCGATCTGGGACGGGACGCGGTTCCTCTGCACGCTCAGAACCTCGACCGAACATCAGCGCACGGCGGATCAATACTATGTCTGGCTCAGCGCGCTGCTGAACCACAACAAGATCCCGATGGATATCAACGCGGTCATCATCTCCTCGACGGTGCCGCGCGTGGTCTTCAACCTGCGTGTTCTGGCGGATCGCTATTTCAACTGCCGCCCGCTGGTGGTGGGCAAGCCCGAATGCCTGTTGCCGCGTGCGCCGCGCGTGGATCAGGGCACGACCGTGGGGCCGGACCGTCTGGTCAATTCGGCCGGTGCCTATGACCGGCACGGCGGCAACCTGATCGTGGTTGATTTCGGCACCGCGACCACATTCGACGTGGTCGATGATGACGGCGCTTACGTGGGGGGCGTGATCGCGCCCGGCGTGAACCTCAGCCTCGAGGCGCTGCACATGGCCGCCGCCGCCCTGCCGCATGTGGACATCACCAAGCCGCAAGGCGTGATCGGCACCAATACCGTGGCCTGCATGCAGGCCGGGATTTTCTGGGGCTATGTCGGCCTCGTCAAGGAAATCTGCTCAAGGATCAAGGCGGAACGCGACCGCGACATGCGCGTGATCGGCACAGGGGGGCTGGCTGCGTTGTTCGGCGCCTCCGAAGTGCTTTTCGACAGGATCGAAGACGACCTGACCATTCATGGCCTCACGGTCATTCACAAATATAACAAGGACCAAGGCAACATATGAGCAGCAAGCGATTGATCTATCTCCCCCTCGGCGGCGCCGGGGAAATCGGGATGAACTGCTATGTCTACGGATATGGCGAACCCGATGACGAGCGGCTGATCGTCGTCGATGTCGGCGTGGCCTTTCCCGATATGGACGGCACACCGGGCGTTGACCTGATCCTGCCCGATATCGCCTGGCTGGAAGAGCGCAAGACAAGGATCGAGGCGGTGTTCATCACCCATGCCCACGAGGATCACGTCGGCGCCATCGGTCACCTGTTCGAGCGTCTGGGCGAGCCCAAGGTCTATGCGCGCGCCTTCACCTCGAATATCGCGCGGGGCAAGCTGGCCGAATACGGCTATTCCGACAAGGTGGTGAAAACCGTGTCGAAATGGCCCGAAACCGTGACGGCGGGGCCCTTCACCGTGGGCTTTTTGCCGATGTCGCATTCGATCCCCGAAACCTCGGCACTGGTGATCGACACGCCCGAGGGCCGCGTGATCCACACCGGCGATTTCAAACTGGACCGCACGCCCCTGGTGGGCGAACCCTTCGATCCCGATCTCTGGGCCGAGGTTTCGGCCGGGGGTGTCAAGGCGCTGATCTGCGACAGCACCAATGTGTTCAACCAGCACGAAGGCCGGTCCGAGGCCACGCTGGGCCCTGCCATCACCGATCTGATCGCGGCGCAAAAAGGCATGGTGGTGGCCACGACCTTTGCCAGCAACGTGGCACGGGTCAAGACGCTGGCCGAAGCGGGCGTGGCGGCGGGCCGCTCGATCTGCCTGATGGGCCGCGCCATGCGCCGCATGATCGAGGCTGCGGCGGAAACCGGGGTTCTGTCCTCCTTTCCCAAGGTTGTCAGCCCCGAAGACGCCATGTCGATGCCGCGTGACAATGTCATGCTGATCGTCACCGGCAGCCAGGGTGAACGCCGTGCCGCCAGTGCGCAGCTGGCCAATGGCAAATACCAGGGCGTCGTGCTGAAGGAAGGGGACATGTTCCTCTTTTCGTCCAAGACGATCCCCGGCAATGAAAAAGGCGTCATCCGCATCATCAACCAGTTCAGCGAAATGGGCGTGGACGTGGTCGATGACAGCGACGGCAAGTATCACGTCTCGGGCCATGCCAACCGGCCTGACATCGAATACATCCAGAAACTGGTCAAGCCGCAGATCGTGATCCCTATGCATGGCGAACATCGCCACCTGCGCGAGATGGTCAAGATCGCCAAGGCCAACCGTTTCCAGTCGATCCTTGCCGCCAACGGCATGATCGTCAGCCTCGGCGGGAACGAGCCAGGCGTGGCCGGCTACGTGGAAACGGGCCGCACCTATCTGGACGGCTCCGCGCAGGTGGGCGCGCTGGACGGCGTGGTGCGCGACCGTATCCGCATGGCGCTGAACGGGCATGTCACCGTGACCCTGATCCTCGACGACGAGAACGAACCCCTGGGCGAACCATGGTGCGAGATCATGGGCCTTGCCCAGACAGGCCGCTCCCGCGCGCCCCTGGTCGATGTGCTTGAGGCGGATCTGGATCAGTTCGTCAACCGCGCCTCCGAGGCGACGCTGGCCGATGATGACAAGCTGGAACAGCAGCTGAAAAAGATCGTCCGTCAGACCGCGCTGGACGAGATCGGCAAGAAGCCCGAGGTAACGGTGGTCATCAGCAGGCTCAGCGCCTGACCTCTGTGTCGCCTGCGTTCATGGCGCGACGCGGGCGAACAACGCGGTAAAATAGGCCTCTCGTGCGGGCGCGTCCATCGCCTGCACGGGTTTCAGACGCCCCGCCATCAGCAGTGCGGCAAAGCCGTGCACCATGCTCCATGCGGCCATGACATCCGCCATCGCCGCATCATCCTGGTAGGGGGACACCCCGCGCAGCCGCGCGATATCCTGCGCAAGGTGGTCGAAGGCGGCGTTCGCGGCGCGGTCCAGCGCCTGATCGCAGAAATCCACGCGCTCCGACCCGAACATCAGCTGGAACAGCGCGGGCGAGCCTTGCGCGAAATCCAGATAACCCAACCCCGATGCCGTCAGCAGCGCGCGTGCATCCCGCGTCTCCACCACGCGCTGACGCGCCTGCATCGCGTTTAGAAACCGGCTGAAACCCTCGGTCGCCAAGGCCGCCAGCAGGCCCTGGGTATCGCCGAAATGATGCGCGGGGGCGGAATGGCTGACGCCCACCTCGCGCGCGACACGGCGCAGCGAGAACCCTTCGATTCCCGTTTCCGCCAGCACCTTTTCTGCCGCGCCCAGCAGCGCCGCGCGCAGGTCTCCGTGATGATAGGACGATTTTTCTTCTGTCATGACGCCCTCTTACCCGGCTATCTGGACAGTGTCAAATTAAAGTCTTGACACTGTCCAGATCGTGATGGCATCTTGATCTTGTCAATGTCCAGATGAGGTGCAACATGACCCCTGACAGCCTTTTCCAGATTGCCGGTCCGATCGCGATGATAGGGTGGGCTGCTCTTGCACTGGCGCCGCTGGCGCCGAAATGGGCCGACCGGATCGGGGGCCTCGCGATCCCCGCGATCCTGTCGGTCGGATATGCCGCCGTGATCCTGGGTTACTGGTGGCAGGGGCAGGGCGGTTTCGACAGCCTTGCCAATGTGATGCTGCTGCTGTCCAACCCCTGGATGGCGCTGGCGGGCTGGGTGCATTTCCTGGCCTTCGACCTGTTCATCGGCGGCTGGATCACACGTCAGGCGCGGCGCGACGGTGTTCCGCATCTTCTGGTGCTGCCTTGCCTGCTGCTGACATTCCTGTTCGGCCCCGTGGGTCTGATCCTGTTCCTGTCCATGGCTGCGGCGCGCCGCGCCTTCACCCTTCGCGAAATCGAGGCCTGAAATGACCGATGCAACCTATTCCCCGCCCATGCCTGCCCTGACCCTGCGCGGCGCCTTGCCCGCCCTCTTCGGGGCCGATCCCCGCCTTGCCGTGCTGGGGGGCATGCTGCTTGTCAGCATGATCCCGACCACCTTGGCCATGCAGATCGATCCGCGCCTTTTCCAGGGTGAAAGCATCTGGCTCAAACCGCTCAAGTTCGAATTCGCGCTGGCTGTCTACCTTCTCAGCCTTGCGTTCTTCGCGCGCTTCCTGCCCGCCGGGATGCTGGACCGCCGCGCCTTGCGTGTCTTTTCCGCTGTCGTGATCGTTTGCGTCCTGGGCGAAATGGCCTGGATCGGCGGCGCGGCCATGTTCGGCACCGCCTCGCATTTCAACCTGTCCTCCCCGGTGATGGAGGGGATCTACGGTCTGATGGGCCTGTTCGCGGTCACGCTGACCTCGGCCAGCCTTATTTATGGCATCGCGATCTGGCGCAACCCGGCGGGTCTGCCCGATGCAGCGCTGCGCCTCTCGGTAGCGCTGGGGCTGGGGCTGACATTCCTGCTGACCGTGATCGTCGCGGGATACATGTCGTCGCAACCGGGCCATCTGGTGGGCGTGCCTGTCACCGATGCGCGCGTGCCGCTCATGGGCTGGTCGCGCGAGGTGGGCGATCTGCGCCTGCCGCATTTCCTGGCGACCCATGCGATGCATGTGATCCCCATTGGCGGCTATATCGCGGCCCGGTTCCTGCCCCAGGTTGCGGCATTGCGGGCGGTCTGGGCGATATCGGCAGGGTTCGTGCTGGTGACGGGGGCAAGTTTTGCACTTGCGATCATGGGCTTGCCGGTCTTTCCGATCTGACCCGGCCCGCAGCCCCAGGCAAAAAGACCCGCACCGAGGGATCGGTGCGGGTCTTGTTCTGTCAGGCTGGCGCCGGGATCAGCCGGTGCGCCGCTCGTCAAAGCTCAGCGCGATGAAGCTGGGCAGATGATCGCCCATGCCGATCACCTTGGGGCCGTTGTCGCGCCCCTGATCGCGCCCCTGGCCGCCACGCGACCGGTCACGGCGCTCGTCGGAACGCCCGTCAGACCCACGTTCGTCACGCGAGCGCCCCTCGCGCTGACGCTCCTCACGGGGCCTGTCCTCGCGCGGCCTGTCCTCGCGGGAACGCTCTTCGCGTCGCTTGTCGTCGCGGGGCCTGTCCTCACGGGGCCTGTCCTCGCGCGGCGCGTCGGCTTTCGCCTCTTCGGGCTGGTCCTTCTGGCCCCGATCGCCCGAGCGTCCGCGCCCGCCACGCGACCGGCTGCGCGAGGACGATTGTCGCGTCTCGCCTTCGGACTCGTCGTCGCCGGCTGGCTGGATCACGCCTTGCAGCGGATTGTCCAGGCGCGGGATCTCGGTCTGGATCAGACGTTCCACATCGGCGAAATTCTTGTCGTCACGCCCGGTGCAGATCATGATCGCGGTGCCGGTCCGGCCAGCGCGCCCGGTGCGCCCGATGCGGTGCACGTAATCCTCGGCATGGCTGGGCACGTCGAAGTTGAACACATGGCTCACGTTCGGAATGTCGAGGCCGCGCGCGGCCACGTCTGACGCCACCAGGAAACGCAAGCTGCCGTCGCGGAAGCCATCCAGCGTGCGCATCCGCTGCGACTGGTCCAGATCGCCATGGATCGGGGCCGCGTCATAGCCGTATTTCTTCAGCGATTTCGCGACGATATCCACATCCGTCTTGCGGTTGCAGAAGATGATCGCGTTCTTGCAGCCCTCGCCCTCGGCATCGATCAGCGCGCGCAGAAGCTGGCGTTTCTCGCTGGCTTCCTTGTCCTTGCGGCTGGCCTTGAACATGACCACGCCCTGCGTGATCGTGGTCGAGGCGCTGGCCTGGCGCGCCACCTCGATCCGCTCGGGGGCGGACAGGAAGGTGTTGGTGATCCGCTCGATCTCGGGCGCCATGGTGGCGCTGAAGAACAGGGTCTGGCGCGTGAAGGGCGTCAGGCTGAAAATCCGCTCGATATCGGGGATAAAGCCCATGTCCAGCATCCGGTCGGCCTCGTCGACGACCATGATCTGCACACCGGTCAGCAGCAGCTTGCCGCGCTCGAAATGATCCAGCAGGCGGCCCGGCGTCGCGATCAGCACGTCCACACCACGGTCGATCAGCTGTTCCTGCTCCTTGAAGGACACGCCGCCGATCAGCAGCGCCTTGGTCAGCTTGTGATACTTGGTGTAGGTGTCAAAGTTCTCGGCCACCTGTGCGGCCAGTTCACGCGTGGGGCACAGCACCAGGCTGCGCGGCATGCGCGCCCGCGCACGGCCCTTGGCCAGCAGCGTGATCATCGGCAGCGTGAAGCTGGCGGTCTTGCCGGTCCCGGTCTGGGCGATGCCCAGAACGTCGCGGCCTTCCAGCGCGGGCGGAATGGCGCCGGCCTGAATGGGAGTAGGGGTTTCATACCCCGCGTCCTCAATCGCCTTGAGGACCTTGGGGTCGAGTTTGAGATCAGAGAATTTTGTCATGTGTATCCGTTGATAACGGACACGTCACGGCCCGTTGCGTCTGATGGGGGTCGGGCCCCTCCGGCCCCGTGGTTATCCACATATGCGATCCCCGCGCAGCCCATAGCGCAAAGCGCACCTGCGGTCAATGAGAGCAGGGATTCGCGCCCGTCGTCGCATCCGTCAGACCCCCGGGGAAATGACGGGCGACCGCGCCGGGCAGATCCATCTGCGGACGGCGCAGCAGGCCCTGCGCCTCAAGCGCGGCCAGATGCGCGGGGGTGGCGCTGCACACCTGATCGTAGAAACGGCGCAAACCGGCCTCGCCCTCGGTCGCATGCAGCATCCCGAACAGCTCGTGCAGGGTCAGACCGCCCTGATCGGCGGGCCGGTTGGGCTTCAATTCGGACCGGTAACTGCCCTTGTCCAGCCGGTAATGGAAGGCGGCGATGAAATCCTTCCAGCTTTTCGCATGGCAGTGCAGCAGCGTGGTATCGCTCAACTCCCTCTGGCCGGGGTTCTGCACCTCGCCCACGGTGACGTTGTGGATATTCACCTTCAGATCCGGCACGCCCGTGCGATAGATCATCTTGCCGGCCACATGGCTCAGGAAACCGCCGTTCAGATGCGCGCCGTAATCGGGATAAAGCGCCTCGGTCTGCCGGTTGCGGGTGGCCCGGTCCAGCGAGAAAGCCTTGGCGTACAGGGGCTGTTCCGGCTTGACTGGGGCCAAGGCCTCGACCGGGCGGATGCGCGCGCAAAGGCAGTCCGGCGGCAGATCGGCCAACTGCGCCTCCAGCGGGCGGGCGGGCAGAAGGAATTCATCCACGTCGATATGGGCCAGCCAATCCAGATCGGACGCGCGGCCATAGGCGTGGCGCGCGTTTTCGAACTGGCGCGACTGGTGCTTGGCGCGCCGCTTCATGCCCAGCGATTGCCAATAGGCGTCATCGGTCACGATGGGCCGTATCTTGGGATGGGACTTGAGGATGCGGAATGCCGCCTGATTGTCGTCGTCGAGATACAGAAACAGACGATGCGCGCCCAGATCAAGGTGATGCGCCGCAAAGGCAAGGATCGCCTCCACCGGCGCCTTGATCGTGGACACGATCCCCCAGCGCGGCATCTGATCGGCCTGAGGCATGGTGATCAACCCCTTGGTATCGCGCCGAAAACGCGCATGATCTTGGCGTCCAGATCCAGCGGCGCGCGCACCAGCATCCCATGCGCCTCCAGCGCGCGCGTCAGCCGGTCATTGCCCTCGCAGACCTCGGTGAAAAAGGCGCGCAGCCCATCCTCGCCATCTTCCTCGCGCAGCAGGTCCAGGATGTCGCGCAGGCCCAGCACCTCGTCATCGGTCTTGCGATAGGACCCTTGCGTCATCCGAAACGCCAGATGGTGCTGGAACGTCTGCCAGTCGGGCGCATGGGCATGGCCCAGGATCACATCGGGCAGGGCCATCCGGTTGCTGGCCGGATGCCCGTTCAGCAACAGCGCATGCAGCCCGAACCGCACGCCCGGAATGCCGCAGCGCGCGATCATCTTGCCCTCGCGGTGGCTGATGAACCCACCCCGCAGATGGCCGCCGAAATTGGGATAGATATCCTCCAGCACCGCCTTTTCCTGCCCGGCATGGCGCGGCGTCAGCTTGAAGCGGTCTGTCGTGCCCGCCAGCAGCTCCGCCGGGGGCAGATGCACCGCGGCGATATCGGCGGGCAATGCGGCCAAAGCCGGGGCAAGGGGCGCAGCGGTCAGGATGAACTCATCCACATCGACATGGGCCAGGAAATCCAGGTCGGTGCGGTGGTAGGTCTGCGTCGCCACCCAGGCCTGTCGCAGCTGATGCGCCTTCATGCGCGGCTTCTTCTGGCCCGCCCACCATGCCGCATCGCAGATCGTGACCTCGATCCCCGGATGACGCGACAGAAACGCCTCTGCCTCGGGGTGCTGCTCGTCCAGATGGATATGCAGCCGATGCGCGCCCAGGCCCAGGTGATGCGCGGCAAAGGCCGCGATCCGCGGCAGCGGCGCCTTGATCAGCGACACGGTGCCCCAGCGAAGGGTCGCGGCATCCTGCGCCACCGCCTTGGCGGGCACGGGGATATGCGCCGACGGGGCGGCATGGCCGCGCTTGGGGCGAATGCCTTCCGCCTTCTGCGCCTTCTCGCGGTTCTGCCGCATCAGCCGCAACCGCCGGAATACGCTGCGGTCATCGGCGATCAGCAGATCCAGCAGGTGCCGCGCCAGCGGGGCGATCACCGGATCGCCGCCCGCATCCTGCCACAGCCGGCCCAGCATGTTCACATCCAGACCACCCGCCGCCAGCGCATAGGCATCCATCTGCATGGCCAGCGGCGGCATCTTGCGCTTGGACCAGTCAAAGGGCTGGGCGGGATCGGCGCCGGAATAGACGCGCTCGGTCTCGTAAAGCTTCATCATCCCGAACATCACGCTCAGGGACTGGCCCAGGCGGCGTTGCGTCTCGGTCGCGCCGTGATCGCCAAAGGTTGTCACCGCCGACACCAGCCAGCGCGCGTCCAGGCGTTGCAGCAGCCAATCCGATTCCTCGGCCCAAAGGCGCAGAAACAGTGCTGCGGCATGCTCAGGCGCGGTCCGGCGGCGCAGATGCGCAATCAGCAGCCCGTGCAGCAGCATCAGTTCGGGCAGGCCGTCGAATTCCTGGCTCAATTCCCGCAACTTGCGGGCATAGGTGGATTTCGACCCGTCAACCGACAGGGCGCGCCCATCCACCCGCGCCAGCTTGAGCGCGGCCAGATCGGTATCCAGCGGCGGCAGCCCCTCGCCATCCTCATAGGTGAAAGGATCGCGCCGCCCCTCCATCTGGGTCAGGATGGCGGCGAAACCGCCGGGATAGGTGGGGGCACTGGTATCACTCATGCGCCGCAGAATGGTCAGAGCCCGCGCGCCGCGCAAGCCCGGCCGGGTTCACGTGGCACAGATTGTCGGGGGTTGCGGCATGGCTGCCATGCCGCGCCGCACCTGACCCCTGTCAGACCATCATTTCCTTGGTCGCGGTCAGTTTCACATCCGGGTAATCGCGCTCGATCCGGTCGATGTCCCATTGCAGCCGCGTCAGATAAACGATGTCGCCATCATGGTCATGCGCGATATGCTGCTTGTTGACATTGACAAACTTTTCAACGGCTTGGCGCGCGCCGCTCACCCATCTTGCCGATGTGAACTGCGACGGCTCAAAGCGCACCGGCAGACCATATTCCAGCTCGATCCGGCTGGCCAGCACCTCGAACTGCAACGCACCCACGACCCCCACGATGAAGCCCGATCCGAAGGCCGGCTTGAACACCTTGGCCGCGCCTTCCTCGGCGAATTGCATCAGCGCCTTTTCCAGGTGCTTGGCCTTCATCGGATCGCCCGCGCGGCAGGTCTGCAGCAATTCGGGCGCGAAAGACGGAATGCCCGTCACCCGCAGCGCCTCGCCCTCGGTCAGCGTGTCACCGATGCGCAACTGCCCGTGGTTCGGTATGCCGATGATATCGCCTGCCCAGGCCTCTTCGGCCAGCTCCCGGTCCGAGGCCAGGAACATCACCGGGTTGGTGATCGTCATCGGTTTCTTGCTGCGCACATGGGTCAGTTTCATGCCACGGATGAAATGCCCCGAGGCCAGCCGCACAAAGGCCACCCGGTCGCGATGCTTGGGGTCCATGTTCGCCTGAACCTTGAAGACAAAGCCGGAAACCTTTGTTTCCTCAGGCATGATCATCCGCGGCTCGGCGCGCTGCGGCTGCGGTTCCGGGCCCAGCGTGCCGATCCCGTCCATCAGTTCCTTGACCCCGAACGAGTTGATGGCAGAGCCGAACCAGATCGGCGTCATGCTGCCATCCTGCACCGCCTTGACGTCCAGCGCGGGCAGCAGTTCGCGCGCCATCTCGACCTCTTCGCGCAGCTTGTCCAGCAGGGCGGCGGGCACGTGATCGGCCAGCCGCGGATCGTCCAGCCCGTTGATCTCGATCGATTCCGCCACCACGTTGCGGTCGGCGCGATCCATCAGCTCCAGCCGGTCGCGCAGCATGTCATAGCAGCCGATGAAATCGCGCCCCATCCCGATGGGCCAGCTGGCCGGCGTCACGTCAATGGCCAGGTTTTCCTGGATCTCGTCGATGATATCGAAGGTGTCGCGGCTTTCGCGGTCCATCTTGTTGCAGAAGGTCAGGATCGGCAGGTCGCGCAGGCGGCACACCTCGAACAGCTTGCGGGTCTGGCTTTCCACACCCTTGGCCCCGTCGATCACCATCACGGCCGCATCCACCGCCGTCAGCGTGCGATAGGTATCCTCGGAAAAGTCGCTGTGGCCGGGCGTATCCACAAGGTTGAAGCGGAAGGTCTTGAAATCGAAGGACATCGCCGAGGCCGAGACCGAAATGCCCCGGTCCTTTTCCATCTGCATGAAGTCCGACCGCGTCCGCCGCGCCTCGCCCTTGGCGCGCACCTGTCCGGCCATCTGGATCGCGCCGCCGAACAGCAGGAACTTCTCGGTCAGCGTGGTCTTGCCGGCGTCAGGATGCGAGATGATCGCAAAGGTCCGACGACGGGCAATCTCGGGCGGCAAGGCGGGGCGGTTTGAGGCGGTATCCAGCATGAGCGCGCGTATAGGCAGGCGCGCGCGCAAAGGCAAGGAAATCAGGCGCGCGTCAGCCCAGCGAGGCGCGGCGCAGTGCCTCGGCGGCGTCGGGCAGGTCCAGCAGCTTCTGCGAGACTTCGAAACCCTGGATCCCGCCGGAATGACCGCTGGCCAGGTTTTGCGCCAGGGCCTCGGCCACGCTGGCGGGCAGGGCGGGCTGTGTGCGCTGATCCAGCAGCAGCGTCTCGGCGGCGATCCCCTCGGCATAGATGATCTGATGCCGGTCGAAGAGGATCTGGAAATAATCGATGAACCCGCCTTCCTGGCGATAGACGGTGACGCCATTGACCAGGTGGCGCGCGCGCACCAGCACCTCGGCCCGGCCCGCCCCCAGGACATCGGCGCGCTGATAGATGAACAGCCGGTGATCGGGGCTGACCAGAAGGTCATTGGCATTGTGCAGCGCGCCCGCCTTGATCACGATGGGCGCCTGTTCGCCGCTGGCGCGCAGGGTGGTCTGGCCGATCCAGCGGATCTCCTGCGGACCGTCGTCGCGCGTCAGGACGCGGTCGCCGGGGCGCAGATCCTCGATCGGGCGCTGCTCTCCCGACGCCATGGTGATATGGGTGCCGCGCGCGAAAGACACGCAGGCGATCTCGGCCAGGCGGGTCACGACGTTGCGCGTATCGATGGTCACCAGCGTATAGCGGATCTTGGGGCGCAGCGGGACCAGTGGCAGGGCATGCACCTCGACCACGTCGCCTTCGCAATCGACCTCGACCAGCACCAGCACTTCCGCCGTCTCGCCATCCGATGTCATGAAGGTCAGGCTGCTGTCCAGATGCACCAGCGCACCGCTCTGCCCGGCCACAGAATCCGCGGCCACCCGAAACCGCCCGGGGCCTTCGGGCACCAGCGACAGGCGGCGCGTGGCAGCGCCGCGACCCAGCTCGTAGGTGTCGTCATGGATCAGATCATCGGCAAAGGACAGCGGATCACCCAGGTTCGCGCCCGTCACCACCCGAAAGGCCGCGGCCGCCAGCACGGGCAGCGCAAAGGCGCTTTCGGCAAAGGGGGCTGATTGGTCTCTATCCATCATGGTCCGGGCAATCTGCTGGCAGTCTACTGGTCAGTGTCGTCAATCGTATCAACGGGCCGGCGCCCGAAGCCGTGCGGCCAGTTCCTGGGCGGACGGCTGCGCAGTCTCTGGACCATTAGAATAGGAATGTGTCACCACCCGGTCAACGTTCTGGCCTTTTGCTGGCAATCTCTTGCCGGGCAATGCTAATCAGGGCGCACAGGGCTGGGCGGACGCGAACACCGAACAGCGATCAGAAGGAGAAAACGATGGATCTGGGGATCAAGGGAAAACATGCGCTGGTCTGCGCATCGAGCAAGGGCCTGGGCCTTGGCTGCGCCCGCGCGCTGGCCGAGGCAGGCGTGAACCTGGTGATGAACGCGCGCGGCGTCGAGGCGCTTGAAGCCGCCGCCGCCGCGATCCGTGACGATTTCGGCGTGAAGGTCGATACCGTCGCCGCCGATGTGACTACCGAAAATGGCCGCGCCGCCGTGCTCGAAGCCGCATCTGGCGTGGATATCCTTGTCACCAACGCGGGCGGTCCCCCGCCGGGCCTGTGGTCCGACTGGGACCGTGACGATTTCATCCGCGCGCTCGATTCCAACATGCTGACCCCGATCGCGCTGATGAAGGCGCTGATGCCCGGCATGATCGATCGCGGATGGGGCCGGGTCGTTAACATCACCTCGCAATCGGTCAAGGCGCCGATTCCGCAACTGGGCCTCAGCAATGCCGCGCGCACCGGCCTCACCGGCTATGTCGCGGGCACCGCGCGCCAGGTCGCGGGCAAGGGCGTGATCATCAACAACCTGCTGCCCGGCATCCATGCCACGGACCGTGCCGATGCGCTGGATGGCGGCGTGGCCAAGGCGCAGGGAATCACCCTGGACGAGGCGCGCACCCGCCGCGCGGCCACGATCCCTGCGGGCCGCTACGGAACGGCGGCGGAATTCGGCGCGGCCTGCGCCTTCCTCTGCTCGGTCCACGCAGGTTTCATCGTGGGGCAGAACATCCTGCTCGATGGCGGCGCGACGAACGCCACGATCTGATCCGCCCCGCGGCGTTCCGGCTTCTTCTTGCCGGAAATATCCTCGGGGGGGTTGAACGCAGTTCAACGTCGGGGGGCAGACAGCCCCCCGTCCTTCGGGCGCGGTTGCGCAACAGGCTTGCGGCGTGGCGCGGCCCCTGATAATGCCCTTTCCCGACTGTATTGATCGGAAATAACCGCTTGCCCGAGACACCGACACAGACCGCCCCGCGCGCCGCAGCCCCCGTGCCACGGCTCGAAATCCGCAACCTGCGCCGTCATTTCGACGGTGTGGCGGTGGTGGATGATGTCTCGCTCCGGGTGATGCCGGGGCAGGTGACCTGCCTTCTGGGGCCCTCGGGCTGCGGCAAGTCCACGACGCTGCGGATGATCGCCGGGGTCGAGATGCAGGACGAGGGCGAGATCTGGGTCGATGGCAAGCTGATCTGCGACACCGTGTTCAGGATCCCGCCAGAACGCCGCGCGATCGGGCTGATGTTCCAGGATTTCGCGCTGTTTCCGCATCTGAGCGTGGCCGAGAACGTGGCCTTCGGGCTGAGCGGCCCGCGCGAGGCGCGCCGCGCTAGGGTCGAGGAGTTGCTGACCCGCGTCGGCCTGCGCCGCTTCATCGACGCCTATCCGCATTCGCTCTCGGGCGGCGAACAGCAGCGCGTCGCCCTGGCGCGCGCGCTTGCGCCGCGCCCGCGGATCATGCTGATGGACGAGCCGTTTTCCGGCCTCGACAACCGGCTGCGCGACGATATCCGCGACCAGACGCTCGAGATCCTGAAGCAAGAGGATGCCGCCGTCCTGCTGGTCACGCATGAGCCCGACGAGGCGATGCGCATGGCCGACGAGATCGCGCTGATGCGCGCGGGGCGTATCGTGCAACAGGGCGCGCCCTATAATATCTACAACGCGCCCAAGGATCGGAACGCGGTGGCGTTCTTTAGCGATATCAACGTGATACGCGGCACTGTGCGCGGGGCGCTGACCGATACGCCCTTCGGCCAGTTCCTGGCGCCCGGCGTGCCGGACGGGGCCGAGGTCGAGATCGTGATCCGCCCGCAGCATATCAAGATCGACCTCGATCGCGGCGGGCGCGGGCCCAACCCCACGGTGCAGGACGGTGTCGCGGCGCGCGGCGAGGTGATGCGCGCGCGCTTCATGGGCAGCGAAAGCCTGGTCGAGATCCGCATGGATCACGACGGCTCGATCCTCAAGGCGACGGTGCCCAATGTCTTTCTGCCCCAGCCGGGCAAGCCGCTATGGCTGATGATCCGCCGGGATCGCTGCTTCGTCTTCCCGGTGCGTTGATCGGGCCTGATTGCGCCGGGGGGCAAGGGCGGATGCCTCCGGCGGGGATATTTTGGGCAAGAAGAAACCGGGCGGCGCGGAATAGGCGGAACATGGCCAGCGTTATGCAGGTGAGGGGACAAAAACCCCGCAACAGCGCCGCTTTGGTCCTTCCAACCGGCGCAGTTCGTCATTAGATGTGTACGGTGATGGTTCCGGGCGCGCAGGCGGCACGGCGCCAAGCTAGGGAGAAATGCTATGCTGAACAATATCGGACTTCCGGGTCTTCTGCTGATCGCGGTGGTCGTGCTGGTGCTTTTCGGGCGCGGCAAGATCAGCTCGCTCATGGGCGAGGTCGGCAAGGGGATCACCGCCTTCAAGAAGGGCGTGAGTGACGGTTCCAAGGAACTGGAGGATGGCACGGGCGAGACAGCGCGCGATGTCACCCCCGAGAAAGAGAAAGACAAGGTCTGATCCATGTTCGACCTTGGCTGGACCGAGCTTCTGCTCATTGGCATCGTCGCGTTGATCGTGGTGGGGCCGAAGGACCTGCCGGTGCTGTTCCGCAATGTGGGGCGCTTTGTCGGCAAGGCGCGGGGCATGGCACGGGAATTCAGCCGGGCCATGGAAGACGCCGCCGATGAGACCGGCGTGCGGGATGTCGCCAAAAGCCTCAAGAACGTGGCCGACCCCAAGAAGATGGGCCTGGACAAGATCCGCGAGGCGACGGACGAGCTGAAAGCCTGGAAACCCGGCACCGAGACCGCCAAGCTGGCCGCCGAACGGGCCGAGGCGGCGGCGAAACTGCGTGAGCAGACCCGCCCCGGCGCCGCATCGGCCAAGGCCGAGGCCGCAGGCAAGGCGGCGGAAACCGCCCAGGCCGCCGCGGCGGCGGCGGAACCGGCAGCCAAGCCCGCCGCGAAACCCCGGACCAAGGCAAAAGCTGCCGATCCGACGTCTCAAGAGTAGATCATGACCAAACAAGACGAGATCGACGACAGCAGCGCGCCGCTGATCGAGCATCTGGCGGAATTGCGCACGCGCCTGATCCATTCGGCCGTGGCCTTCATCATCGCGATGGTGATCTGCTTCACCGTCTGGAACCCGATCTTCAACTTCCTGACCCATCCGCTGTGCTCGGCCATGGCCGAACGCGGCCACGCGGATTGCGGCCTGATCCTGATCCGGCTGCAGGAAGGTTTCTTCGTCGCGGTGTCGATCTCGCTTCTGGGGGGGCTGATGCTGTCCTTCCCCTATATCGCCTACCAGCTGTGGCGCTTCGTGGCGCCCGGCCTATACAAGTCGGAAAAAGGCGCGTTCCTGCCCTTCCTTCTGGCCTCGCCCTTCATGTTCTTCCTGGGCGCGGCCTTCGCCTTCTACGTCGTCACGCCGCTGGCCTTCGATTTCTTCCTGGGCTTCCAGCAGCCGGGCACGATCCTGGGCGATCAGGCGCCATCGGGCAATGCGGTGGCGGGCATCGCCTTCCAGGGCTCGGCCCAGGAATACCTCAGCCTGACCATCAAGTTCATCGTGGCCTTCGGCCTCTGCTTCCAGTTGCCCGTCCTGCTGACGCTGATGGGCAAGGCGGGGCTGGTCAGTTCCGAAGGTCTGGGCAATGTGCGCAAATACGCCGTTGTCGGCATCCTGATCCTCGCGGCGCTTGTCACGCCGCCCGATGTGGTGACCCAGATCATCCTGTTCGTCGTGGTCTACGGGCTTTACGAGATCTCGATCTTCCTGGTGCGCCGTGTCGAAACCCAGCGCGAGGAAAGGCTGCGGGCCGAGGGCTATTACGACGACGAGGAAGAAGCCTTTGACGATCCCCTGATGCGCGAGTTCGACGAGGATCTGGCCCGCGACGCAGAGGCCGGGGACAAGAGCAAGTGAGCGGCAAGACCCTGAAACGCATCGCCGCCGCGCTGGAGCGGCTGGCCCCGCCACCCGAGGCGGCCCCCGATTTCGACGCGGCCGACGCCTTTGTCTGGCACGTGGAGCCTGACCGGCTGGAGCCGGTGCCCCAGGTGTCGCGCGTGGCGCTTGATCTGCTTGTCGGCGTGGATCGCGCCCGCGATACGCTGTTGCAGAACACGCTGCATTTCGCGCGTGGCCTGCCGGCCAACAACGCCCTTCTCTGGGGCGCGCGGGGCATGGGAAAATCCAGCCTTGTCAAGGCGGTGCATGGCGCTGTTCAGGCACAGGGACTGCCCCTGAAACTGGTCGAGCTGCAACGCGAGGACCTGCCTTCGGTGGCGCGTCTGCTGAACCTGCTGCGCACACGGCCTGAACGTTTCGTGCTGTTCTGCGATGACCTGTCCTTCAGCCATGACGACCAGCATTACAAATCGCTGAAAGCGGTGCTGGACGGCGGGATCGAAGGGCGGCCCGAGAACGTGCTGTTCTATGCCACCTCCAACCGGCGCCACCTGATGCCGCGCGACATGATCGAAAACGAACGCTCCAGCGCGATCAACCCCTCGGAAGCGGTGGAAGAGAAAGTATCCCTCTCGGACCGGTTCGGCCTGTGGCTGGGCTTTCATGCCTGCGATCAGGATCAGTTCCTGGACATGATCCGCGGCTATTGCGCGGCCTTCGGCATCACGCTGCCCGAGGATCAGTTGCGCGCGGAAGCCATCGAATGGCAGGCCACGCGCGGATCACGCTCGGGCCGGGTCGCCTGGCAATTCGTGACGGATCTTGCAGGGCGTCACGGCATCCCGCTGACCGGACAGGCCTAAAAGGGCGGGCCTGACTGCCGCCAGATCCATCGTTGCTGGCCGCCCTTGCCGCTCCGCCTCGCGGCCTCAGCGCGGCGCGAGGTAGGGGGTCGGATCGACGCTGTCAAAGCCCTTGCGCACCTCGAAATGCAGATAGTTCGAGCTGCCGGACCGGATCTGCGCGATCTTCTGGCCGCGCGTGACCTTGTCGTCCTTTTTCACCGTGGCGCCTTCGACATTGGCATAGACCGTCAACAGGTTGTCGGGGTGACGGATCACGATGATCGGCACCTGGTCGGCGCTGGCGGTGATGGCGGCCACGGTGCCGGCTTCGGCGGCCACGATCGCCGTGCCCGAAGGGGCCTGAATGTCCAGACCTTCGTTCTTGCCCTTCTGGTAATCGCGGATCACGGTGCCCTGCACGGGCGTGGCCAGCTGTGCGGTGCGCGCGGCGGGCGTCTGACTTGCGCCCAGGTTCGGCGCCACGGCGGCCGGCGCGGGTGCAGCGGCGGGGCGGGGCGTCTCGGCGGGCAGGGGCGTGGCCGAGGATGGCGGCACGGGCGTGGCCGATCCCGCACCGGGCGGCGATACGACGGCGGCGCTGCGCACCGGGGCCTGGGCATCCGGGACCGGGATCAGCAGGTATTGCCCTTCGCGGATCGAGTAATCGGGGCCAAGGCCGTTCCATTCCGCCAGCGACCGGACAGAGACATTGTAAAGCCGCGCAATGGTAAAGGCGGTTTCCCCGCGCACGACCTTGTGGCGGGTGGGTTCAATCCCCACCTGCGGTGCTGCGGCGGCGGCCGTGCGGGCGGGTGCCGCGGCAGCTGCGGCCGGGGCCGCGCCCGCGGCGGGCGGCAGCGTCGTGGTGCTGACCGTGGATCCGCCAGAGCGGTCGATCGCGCTGCTGGCCAGGGCGGTTATATCGGTGCCCGGCGGCTGGATCGTGCCGAAACCGCCCGTCGCGGGCGAGGGTTCGGCCACCCGGCGCGGCAGGGCCACGATCTCTTCGGGGCGCAGCGGATCGGCAGGGCGCAAGCCGTTGAAGCGGGCCAGCTCCTCGGGGCTGACGCCGACGCGGTTGGCAAGGTCGGTCACCGTATCGCCCTGGCGTGCCACGGCCACCTGGTAATTCGGATAGGAAATGACACCGCGCGCATCGGGTGCGGGCCGATTGGCCACCGGCTGCCGCGAGGCCTCGGCGGTATCCAGCGTATTGCCGAAATTGCCGCGCAGGTCGAAATCCAGCGGCCTGTCGCAGGCCGCCAGAAGGCCAAGGGCGGTTCCGGTCAGGATCACACGGCGCAGGAACTGGCCGGCGGGCAAGGCATGACGGTCACGGCGGCTGGTGTGGAGCATCTCGATTTCCTCTGTCCTGCCCCTTGTGCCGGGGCTTTCGTTTTGCGTCGCGCACCCCGGATGATCTGGGGCGGTGTCCCGTATCCTGTGTCAGACCCGGGCCGGTGGCCTGTCTGTCCCGGCGCTGGCCTGCCTGTTCAGTCGCGTCCCAGCCCCTCGACCAAGGGCACGAAGCGGACGGGGCGCAATTCGTCGTAATCAAAGCCCCCCTCGTGACGGGTCACGCGGATCAGGCTTTGCACCGTGTCGGATTGGCCGACCGGCAGCACCATGATACCCCCGATTTTCAACTGGGCCAAGAGGGGGCCGGGCGGGTCCTCGGCGGCGGCGGTCACGAGGATGCGATCAAATGGCGCCTGATCGGGCAGGCCATGGCTGCCATCGGCGGTAAAGGCCGTGATATTGGTCAATTGCATCGCCTCGAACAGCGCGCGCGCCTCCTGCACAAGGCGGCGGTACCGGTCCACGGTATAGACCCGCCGCGCCAACTGCGACAGGATCGCCGCCTGATAGCCCGATCCGGTGCCCACCTCCAGCACGGTATCGCGGGGGCTGACCTGCAAGGCCTGCGTCATCAGCCCCACGACAGAAGGCTGGCTGATCGTCTGCCCGCAAGCGATCGGCAGCGGCATGTCCTCATAGGCGCGTTCCGCGAACAGACCGCGGATAAAGGGGCCACGGTCGATCTTTTCCATGGCGGTCAATACGCGGCTGTCTGTCACCCCCTTGGAGCGCAGGGCATAAAGGAACTGCATCTTGCGTTCCGCCGCGTCGGTCATTCGATGCCTTTCAACTGGTCCAGAAGGTCATGCGCCGTCAGGTCCGCCCGCATCGGCGTGACCGAGATATAGCCATCCAGGTTCACCGCCGCATCGGTGCCGGGCAGGGTGGGCACATGCTGCTCGCCCCCCTTGATCCACAGGAACCGCCGCCCCGAGGGCGACAGGTGCGGCTCGACCGAAAACCGGGTGTTCCGGCGGAAACCTTGCGGCGCCACGCGCACGCCGCGCACCCCCTCGGCCAGGACCGGGGGAAAGTTGATGTTGTAGAAGACGCGATAATCGGTGTCGTCCTCCGGCGCGGGTGTCGCCGCCAGAAGCTTGCGGATCAGGGCAGGGCCATGCACGGCGGCGGCCTCGAACGGATCGGGGGCCGCGAAATTCGACGGGCCCAGGTATTGCGACAGGGCCATCGCCGGGATGCGCTGCAACGCCGCTTCCATCGCCCCACCCAGCGTGCCGGAATAAAGCGCGTTCTCGGCTGAATTGTTGCCCCGGTTCACGCCGGACAGCACAAGGTCGGGCCGCGCATCCACCATCACGTCATGAATGCCCGCCAGCACGCAATCGGCCGGGCTGCCCTCGGCGGCATAGCGGCGCTCGCCCAGCTTGGCGATCATCATGGGATGGGTATAGCTGATGCAATGGGCCACGCCCGATTGCTCGAAGGCCGGGGCCACGACCCAGACCTCGCCATCGGGGCCCGCAAGCTCGGCAGCGATGCCTTCCAGCACGGCCAGACCCGGCGCGTTGATCCCGTCGTCATTGGTAATGAGAATGCGCATGCCTGCCCCGTTCCGCCTTTTTTCATGGTGTAGAGGAGCAGGGCGTCAGGGGCAAGAAGGCAGGGCAGAATGGCAGGGCAAGACGGCGGTTCGGGAAAGCCCGCGCAGGGTCAGGCGCTCAGGCTCGGTTCCCAATCCGCATAGTCGGGCACGATGCTTGTCCCGAAGGCGGTCAGCCTCAGCATATCGCCCTCGCGCGACAGCTGCCCCCGCTCCACAAGATCCAGGATCGCGCGCCGCGCCCTGGCCTGATCGGTTTGCAGCGCGCGCGCCAGCATCGCCACCGCCGCGTCAAAGCCGATCGTGCCATGCGTCTCGGCGGTCTGCATCGTCAGCTCGAACAGGCAGGCATGCAGATACCAGCCGATCGCCCGCGCCGTCCTTTGCACATAATTCGTGTCAACCCACAGAAAACATTCGGGTTTCTTGTTCATTTTCACACTCGTAAAACATCAACCAGTCAACTTTTCTCAACGCTCACGCCCAGGGGCCGGACGCGCCCGCCTTGGCGGGCCGCCCGCGATTAGGACAGGCTGGCCAGCAGGCGCGCGGCCTCGTCACGTGGATGCGCCAGCGGGCTGCGATCCTCGCCGGGGAAGAAGCGCGCACGCGTCGCGGTCGCCATGGGCGCGGGCGTCAGCACATGCACACGCGGGCCGGTCTTGATCGTCTCTGCCGCCCAGCTTTGCGCCAGGGCGATCTGCGCGGCCTTGGTGGCGCCATAGGCGCCAAAGAATTTCTGCCCCGCGCGCGGATCGTCAAAGAACAGGGCCGTTCCTGCCTCGCCCAGCAGGGGGGCGACATAGGGGATCAACTGGCCCGTGGCTGTCACGTTGCAGGCCACGGATTTGTCCCAGTCGCGCGCGTCGATCGTATTGGCGGGCGACAGCGGCGCGGCATGGACGGCCGTATGCGCCCAAAGATCGAGCTTGCCCCAGCGGTCATGGATCGACCGGCACAGCTGCGCCATGGCGTCGGGCTTGGTGATATCCATCGGCGCCAGCGTGGCCTGGCCACCCGCCGCCTTGATGCGGTCGTCCAGTTCCTCCAGCGCGCCGGTGGTGCGGGCCACGGCCACCACGTGATGCGTGGCCGCCAGTGCTTCGGCCAGGGCGGCGCCCAACCCGCGCGAGGCGCCTGTGATAAGGGCGATCTTGTCGGACATGTCAGCTCTCCTTGCGGGATGCGGTCGGGCCGGGTGTGGGCGAGCGCGCGCCCAAGGTCAAGAGGGCATGCCATGCCCGCACATGATGTCGCGCCGGATCCACGGGATCACGGCATCGCCAGGCGCTGCGCCTCGCCATTGCGGCTCAGGTGGATCAGGCCGGGTTCGATGACCATCACCGTGGCCTGTCCGATCCGGTCGCCGGGGCGGATCTGGCTGATCCTGCCATTGCCCGCGCGGATCAGCGCACGCGATGCATCGCCCGCCACAACCGTCCCCAAAAGCGTGATTCCGTCCAGCGGCAACATGTCTTCCAGCGTGGCCGCGGCCTGGGTCTTGGGGGTGGTCGGGGTGGTATCGTCAGTGGTGCTCATGCCTGTGTCGCGCCTTGTTCCTGGTCTTGTCAGGCGCGCGATGTGGCATGGTTCGGCAGGCAGGGAAAGGGCAGGCGCGCAGGGGGCAGGCAGGCTCGGCGGCGGCTTGCCGGTCGGCCCGCGGCAGGGGCGCGCCTTTGCGCGCATCCGCTGCGGCGGATTGTCCGGGGGGCCTTGCGGGCAGGGACGACGGGCGCCCCCGGCCCCTTATTCGGCAGCCTTCAGCTGGAAACCCTTTTCGATCATGTCGGACGGTGCGACCGGATATTCCCCCGAGAAACAGGCATCGCAATATTGCGGACATTTCGCATTGCGGCCCTGCGCCTCGCCCACGGCGCGGTAAAGCCCGTCCAGCGAGATGAACTTGAGGCTGTCAACCGCAAGGTAGTCGCGCATTTCCTCTTCCGACATGGTGGCGGCCAGCAGCTTGTCGCGCTGCGGCGTGTCTACCCCGTAGAAGCAGGGCCAGGATGTCGGCGGGGATGCAATGCGGAAATGCACCTCCTTGGCGCCGGCATCAAGGATCATCTCCTTGATCTTGCGGCTCGTGGTGCCGCGCACCACGGAATCGTCCACAAGGATCACCCGCTTGCCCCGGATCAGGGCGCGGTTGACGTTCAGCTTCAGCCGCACGCCCATGTTGCGGATGCTTTCCGTGGGTTCGATGAAGGTCCGGCCCATGTACTGGTTGCGGATGATGCCCATGCCATAGGGAATGCCGCTTTCATGGGCGAAACCGATGGCCGCGGGCGTGCCGCTATCGGGCACCGGGCACACCAGGTCCGCATCCTGCGGCGCCTCGCGGGCCAGTTCCACACCGATCTGGCGCCGCGTCTCATAGACCGACCGCCCACTGATGATGCTGTCGGGCCGCGAGAAATAGACATGTTCGAAGATGCAGAAGCGCGGGCTCTGCTTGCGGAAGGGAAAGCGGCTTTCAAGACCGTTCTTCTGGTCGATCACGACCATTTCGCCCGGTTCGATCTCGCGGATGAACTCCGCCCCGATGATGTCCAGCGCGCAGGTCTCCGACGACAGCACCCAGCCATCCCCGATCCGGCCCAGGACCAGCGGGCGCACGCCCAGCGGATCGCGCACACCGATCAGCTTGGTGCGGGTCATGGCGACCACGGAAAACGCGCCTTCCACGCGGCGCAGTGCGTCTTCCATGCGCTCGGCGATATTGCGCTGCAAGGACCGCGCCATCAGGTGGATGATGCATTCGCTGTCGCTGCTGGACTGAAAGATCGAGCCGCGCTCGATCAGCTCGCGGCGCAGCGCGTCGGCATTGGTGATGTTGCCGTTATGGGCGATGGCGGCACCGCCCACGGAAAACTCGCCGAAGAAGGGCTGCACATCGCGGATGACGGCCCCTTTCGATCCGGCGGTGGAATAGCGCACATGCCCGATGGCCAGGGGGCCGGGCAGGGTCTGCATCAGCGTCTGAGAGGTGAAGCTGTCGCGCACATAGCCAAAGCGATGGGCCGAGTTGAAGCCATGTTCGGGATGGTGGCAGACGATCCCGCCCGCCTCCTGTCCGCGATGTTGCAGGGCGTGCAGGCCAAGGGCCACGAAATTGGCCGCATCGGTCACGCCCAGCACGCCGAAGACGCCGCATTCCTCGTGCAGCTTGTCATCGCCCTCGTTGCCATAGGCGTCGAAATCGAAAGGATGGGCGGGAGGCATCTGTTTGGACAAGGCAGGCTCCGAATCCGTAGGGCGTGGCACAGCCCCCTCATAAGGGGTCCGTGCGGCAGTGTCACGAAAGGATCACACTGACAAAAGGATCACATGTCCGGGATCGGACCACAAGCCGCCAAATCGGGCTGTGTTACTGCGGGTTCTCGCAGACGCCCACCAGCGTTTCATACTGCTGCGCGATCCATCCCAGCGCCTGGTCCGGGTTCCGTTCCCCGATCTGGCCGGTCAGATTGGCAAAGACCCGCGCCGAACGGCTGTCGTCGATCATCGCGATCTCCTGGGCCGATACCACGGTTTCATAGGCAAAAAAGGCCACCGCCACCAGCAGGATGCCGCGCAGCACCCCGAACAGGAAACCCGCGCCCTGATCCAGCCCGCCCAGGACCGACCGCTGCACAAGGCTGGAAAACAGCGGAGTGAACAGCGATGTCACCACCAGCGCCAGCGCAAAGACCGCGCCGAAGGCCGCGATGATGGACAATTCGCAGCTGTCGGCGATCATCGCGCCCACAACCGGGATTTCCTTGACCAGCGGTTGCACCTGCGGGGCGAACATGAAGGCCAGGAAGGCCGCAACAACCCAGCCGACGATCGCCAGCGCCTCGCGCACGAAGCCCCGGCTATAGGCCAGCAGCGCCGAGACCACGATGACCGCGGCAACCACGCCGTCGATGATGGTAAAGCCTTCCATGTCGTCCCGTTCCTTACCTTGCAACGCCTAACCGGCGCCGAATACGTCCCCCACAAAGGCGGTCAGATCGCCCATGCGGGTCACCGTCAAACCACTCTCCGCGCCCGGCTTTCCGCCCGCCGGCGCGATGGCTGCTGTGAAACCAAGTTTTTGCGCCTCTTTCAACCTGTTTTCAGTCTGACTGACCGGGCGCAGCGCCCCCGACAGGCTGATTTCACCGAAAATCACCGTTTCCGCGGGCAAGGCGGCGTCTTCCCGCGCACTCAGCAGGGCCGCCGCCACCGCCAGGTCGGCGGCGGGTTCGGTCACTTTCATGCCGCCCGCCACGTTCAGATAGACATCAAGCCCGGTGAACGGAATGCCGCAGCGCGCCTCCAGCACGGCCAGGATCATCGCCAGGCGCCCGCCATCCCAGCCCACGACCGACCGGCGCGGCTGGCTGTGCGGCGAGGGGGCGACCAGCGCCTGGAATTCCACCAACAATGGCCGCGTGCCCTCGACACCTGCGAAGACCACCGATCCGGGGCTGGGCTGGCCGCGTTCCGACAGAAACAGCGCGGAAGGGTTCACGACCTCGGCCAGACCGCCGCCCGTCATCTCGAAGACGCCGATCTCGTCGGCGGGGCCGAACCGGTTCTTGACCGCGCGCAGGATCCGGAACTGATGCCCGCGCTCGCCCTCGAAATAAAGCACCGTATCGACCATGTGCTCGACCACGCGCGGCCCCGCGATCTGTCCGTCCTTGGTGACATGGCCCACCAGGATCACCGACATGTTGCGCGTCTTGGCAAAGGTCGTCAGCTCATGGGCGGCGGCGCGCACCTGGCTGACCGATCCCGGCGCGCTTTCGACATTGTCGGCCCACATGGTCTGGATCGAATCGATCACCGCAAGCTGCGGCTTTTCGGCCTCCAGCGTGGTCAGGATGTCGCGCAGGTTGGTGGCGGCGGCCAGTTGCACCGGCGCATCCGCCAGTCCCAGCCGCTGCGCGCGCATCCGCACCTGGGCCGAGGCTTCCTCGCCCGACACGTAAATGGTCTTCAGCCCCGCCTGCGCGAAACGCGCCGCCGCCTGCAACAGCAGCGTGGATTTGCCGATGCCCGGATCGCCCCCCACCAGGATGGCGCTTGACGCGACCAGCCCGCCACCCAGAACGCGGTCCAGTTCGGAAATGCCCGAATGGGTGCGCGGGGGCGGGGCCTCTTCCGTGGCCAGATCGGTCAGCCGGATCGCGGCGCCCCGCCGCGCCCCCAGCGATTTCGACGCCGGGCCCGCCGACAGCGGCGCCTCTTCCACGATGGTATTCCAGGCCCCGCAGGCGTCACAGCGCCCGGACCATTTGTTGAAGGATGCGCCGCAGGCGTTGCACGAGAAACTGTTGGATTTTGCCATGCGCCAGTGATGCCCCAGCCGCGCGGGGCGGTCAAACCCTCAATGCGGGGGCAGGGCCCGCCGATACCGTCATCTACTCCGCCGCGCTTGCCAGATTGGCAGGCGTCTCTTCCGTCGCTGGCCTTTGCGCCTGGCGGCGGCGCATCTGGGCGCGGTTCTCAAGGCCAAGCGCCTCGGGCATCAGGTCGGTCAGTTCCGCCCGCAGGCGCGACAGCTGTGCCGCGGCGCCCGCCTCCTCCTGTTCGATCTGCTGCATCCACTGGCGCAGCTCCTTCGTGATCGCCTTGGCCTTGACCAGCCGCCCCTTGAAGCGCGCGACCTCCTGCTGGCGCTGGCGCAGGAATGTCCTGGCGCGGCCCACATTGGCATCGGAATAGGTCTCGGCCAGCGCACGGCTGACATGCGACATCTGCGCCGCTAGTTCCAGGATATCGGGCTCAAGGTCGGCCAGATCGGGGTGGCGCCGCATATAGGCCAGTCTTTCGCGCATGGAATCGAATTCGGAACTCAGCTGGAATATGCCCGCCCGATCCGCCGCATGGGCCTGGATGAAGGCCTGCCGCACGTCCTGCATCCCCATCGTGAAATGCCGGTGCGATGCCTCCAGCGCCATGATCCGGGCATGCACGGGCAGAAACCCGGCCAGCATGACAAGGAACACCGTCCCTGCGATCTGGGCGATCTGGCCCGCGTTCTCGTGCAGGCGCTCGCCGATCTGCACCGAAAACCCAAGCCATGGCAAAAGACCCACCGCCGCCCCAAGCGTCAGGATGCACAGGCCGATGGCTGCGATCAGGACAAATCCGAAGGACAGGGTGTGAAGAATGACCTGGGCCGACCGGGTCACGGACCGAACAGAAGACAGCATGTTTCCCCCAGAAACACCGAACTCGTAACAGCGTCACGGTAGACCGATCCTTCGGCAATCCCAAAGCGGATTCTGGGTTTTGTTCCATTAACTTGGATCAGGCAGAGCAGGGGCAAAGCCACTGTTTCCAGTGTGGAAACAAACTCTCCGTTTCAGGGTCAGTGTTTCGGCTCAGCCAGGGAAACGATCAACGACACCAGCACACAGACGGTGAACAGATAAAGGCCCCATCCCACCTCCAGCCGGCCCACGCCCGCGCCCTTGGCCAGCACGATGTAAAGCGCGACAAGGAAAATATCCGCCATGGCCAGCCGCCCCATCAGCGTGACGGCGGGCATCAGCCGCCCCGGCAGCCGGCCCGCCTGCATCAGCGCGATGCCCAGCGTCTTGAGGATCGGCGCCACCAGCGCAAAGACCGCCACCACCACGGCCAGGAATACATCCTCGGCCCAAAGCGCACGCAGCCCCGACAGAACCGAGATATCGCGCCCGCCGAAAAACGGCAGCACCTGCGCATGCAGCAAAGGCGCGACCCAGGCCACCGGGTAAAGCAGCAGCAAGGAAAGGTTGGCGATGCGCAAGGTGTTGTGCATGAGCCCAGTCAGACGGCTTGCGTCGCCGTGGTCAAGCGCCATCAGCCGCGCCGCATCACGCACTGACCAGCCACAGCCCCAAAAGGCCCGCCAGCAGCAGCAGATGCAGCAGGTCGATCCAGCGCCAGCGCGTCCCCGCCATGACACCCGAGGCCAGCAAAAGCGCACTTCCCAGCAACGGCAGCGCCATGCCCCCCGCCGCATTGGCCAGCGCATAGGCCGCCTGCGCCACAGTGCCCCCGGTCAGCCCCAGCAGCGGCGGCAGGTAACGCGCAGCGATCCCGACCAGCGCCACCAGCAGCGCCAGAACCGCCATGCCCCGCGCAGGGCCGCCCGCCACCAGCGTGCGCAGCAGCGCCAGGATCAGCAGGGCCGGAAGATAGAAGGTCGTCTTGAGGGCCAGGAAGGCCAGCAGGATCGGGCTCGGCTCGAAGAGCGTGCTCATCGCACCGCCTCGATCGGCCCCTCTGCACGGCCGTGGATGAACTGCTCCACGTAAGGATCGCCCGAGGCGTCCATCTGCGCCACCGGACCTGTCCATTTGATCACGCCCTCATGCAGCATCGCCACATTGTCGGCGATGGCGCGCACCGATGACATGTCATGGGTGATGGTCATGGCGGTCGCGCCCATCTCGGTCACGATCTCGCGGATCAGCTCGTTGATGACACCGGACATGATCGGGTCCAGCCCGGTCGTGGGCTCGTCGAAAAAGATGATCTCGGGCTCGGCCGCGATCGCGCGCGCCAGCCCAACGCGCTTTTGCATCCCCCCCGACAGCTCGGCGGGCAGCTTGTCGGCCACATCGGGTTTCAGGCCCACGCGCCGCAGCTTTTCGATGGCGATCTCGCGCGCCTCGGCCTTGGGCCGCTTCAGCGCGCCGCGCATCAGCCGAAAGGCCACATTCTGCCAGACGGGCAGCGAATCGAACAAGGCACCCCCCTGGAACAGCATCCCGAAGCGCGCCAGAAAGGCATCGCGGTCGCCGCTGTTCACATCCTTGCCATCCACCTCGATCAGGCCGGCATCGGGCGTCACCAGACCCAGCACGCATTTCAGCGCCACCGATTTGCCGGTGCCCGATCCGCCGATGATCACCATCGACGTGCCCTTGGGCACATGCAGGTTCACCCCGCGCAGCACGCGGTTGGGTCCGAAGGCCTTGTGAACATCAGTCAACCGGATCATGCCGAGAAAAACGCCTCCGTCAGGATGAAGTTCGCGGCCAGGATCAGGATCGCCGCCGCCACCACCGATCCCTTGGTGGCCCGGCCCACGCCCATCGCGCCGCGCGCGGAATTCATCCCGTAATAGCAGCCCATCAATGCCGCGATAAAGCCGAAGACCGCCCCCTTGGCCAGCGACGAGACGATGTCGCGCATCTCCAGGAAATCGGCCGTGTTCTTGAGGTATGTGGTCGCGTTGAAGCCCAGCCTTTCGGTGCCCACAAGAAAACCGCCATAGATCCCGATCACGTCGCCGACGCCCACCAAGAGCGGCATCACCAGCGTCGCCGCCAGAACGCGGGGCAGGGTCAGGTATTTCATCGGATGGGTGGACAGCGTCACCAGCGCGTCGATCTGCTCGGTCACCTTCATCGTCGCGATCTCGGCGGCAATGCTCGATGTCACCCGCGCCGCGATCATCAGACCCACCAGCACCGGGCCCAACTCGCGCACCATGCCGATGGCCACGATCTGCGGCACCACGGCCTCGGCCGAAAAGCGCGACCCGCCCGCATAGATCTGCAAGGCCAGCGCGCCGCCGGTGAACAGCGCCGTCAGACCGACCACGGGCAAGGAGAAATAGCCGATCTGCAACAGCGCATGACCGAATTCACGCGGATAGAACGGCGGGCGCACAAGGTGGCTGACGGTCCGCGCCGTGAAGATGACCAGGCGCCCGATCGCAGCCAGAAGCGCAAGGGTCGCACGCCCCAGCCGGCCAATGGGGGCAAAGAACCTCATGCGCCCGCATACCGCCGCTGATAGCGCCGCCCCAGCGAGGTCAGGATCTCATAGCCGATGGTGCCGGCCAGATCGGCCAGCGTGTCGACGGTCTGCACATGGTTCAGCAGATCCAGCGCCGCCGGAACCTCGGGCAGATGGGTGATGTCCACGGTGATCAGATCCATCGAGACACGGCCCCGCACCGGGCAGGGCGTGTCGCCCGCGTAAAGATGCAGGCCCTTGGACAAGGCGCGGTGAATGCCATCGGCATAGCCCGCCGCAACGGTGGCCAAGCGGATCGGTTCGGTCGCGGTCCAGGCATTGCCGTAGCCCACGGTCTCGCCGGCCTCGACCACGCGGGTCTGGATCACCGGCAGGCTGACATGGGCCACGGGGCGTGACTGCGCGAAAGGCGCGCCGCCATAAAGGCCGATACCGGGGCGGGTCAGGTCGAAATGATAGGCAGATCCCAGCAGGATACCGCCCGTGGCCGATAGCGAGCGGGGCACGTCCAGACCGTCGGTCATGGCGCGGAACGTGGCCAGCTGCGCCGCGTTCATCGGATGATCGGGCTCGTCCGCGCAGGCCAGGTGCG
>JAJLKH010000021.1:0-23992 GCA_033839205.1 Rhodobacterales bacterium
ATCGGTCATGGCGGCCTCGTGGTCTTTCGCGCGCCATGCAGCATGAAACGGGCCGCTCTGCAATGCCCCTCCCCCCTCAGGGCCGGCCGCAATAGGGGCAAGGCGGACGGCCCTGCGACAAAGCGGCGCATCGGACGGGCGGGGGCCTCCAGCTGCGTGGCCGGAGCAACTGGCGCCATCGGCCGCCGATCCTGCGGAGGGTCTTGGAATTGGCGCAGCGGCTCGGCGCGATCCGTCCCGCCGCTTCAGGCCTGCCGAGGCGATCACGCCTGACGTGCAGGCGAACCGGACCCGGCCGACCGCCTGCCGCCGCAACGCAAAGGGGGGCGTGCCACGGCACGCCCCCCTGATGTTTATCGCCCCGGCGATCAGCCCTTGAGCGCCTTGTTCAGGTATTCGTCGACCTTTTCCAGATAGCCCATGGTCGAGAGCCACTTCTGTTCCGGGCCGACCAGCAGCGCCAGATCCTTGGTCATGAAGCCGTCTTCGACCGTCTGCACCGTCACCTTTTCCAGCGTGGTGGCAAAGGTCATCAGCGCCTCGTTGCCATCCAGCTTGGCGCGGTGCTTGAGGCCGCCGGTCCAGGCGTAGATCGACGCGATCGAGTTGGTCGAGGTCTCCTTGCCCTTCTGATGCTCGCGGAAGTGGCGGGTCACGGTGCCGTGGGCGGCCTCGGCCTCGACCGTCTTGCCATCGGGCGTCATCAGCACCGAGGTCATCAGGCCCAGCGAGCCAAAGCCCTGCGCGACGGTATCCGACTGCACGTCGCCATCATAGTTCTTGCAGGCCCAGACATAGCCACCCGACCATTTCAGCGCCGAGGCGACCATGTCGTCGATCAGACGGTGTTCATAGGTGATGCCGGCGGCCTTGAACTTGTCGGCGAACTCTTCCTCATAGACCTTCTGGAACAGATCCTTGAAGCGGCCGTCATAGGCCTTGAGGATGGTGTTCTTGGTCGAGAGGTACACCGGCCAGCCCTTGACGAGGCCATAGTTCATCGAGGCGCGGGCGAAGTCGATGATCGACTGGTCGAGGTTGTACATCGCCATGGTCACGCCGGCGCCGGGGGCGTCGAAGACGTCACGCTCGATCACGGTGCCATCCTCGCCCACGAACTTGATCGTCAGCTTGCCCTTGCCGGGGAAGCGGAAGTCGGTCGCGCGGTACTGGTCGCCAAAGGCGTGGCGGCCCACCACGATGGGCTGGGTCCAGCCCGGCACGAGGCGCGGCACGTTGCTGCAGATGATCGGTTCGCGGAAGATCACGCCACCCAGGATGTTGCGGATCGTGCCGTTGGGCGATTTCCACATCTGCTTGAGGCCGAACTCCTCGACCCGCTGTTCATCGGGGGTGATGGTGGCGCATTTGACGCCGACGCCGTATTTCTTGATCGCGTGGGCGGCGTCGATGGTGATCTGGTCATCGGTGCGGTCACGCTCTTCGATGCCGAGGTCATAGTATTTCAGGTCGATGTCCAGATAGGGCAGGATCAGTTTCTGCTTGATGAAATCCCAGATGATGCGGGTCATCTCGTCGCCGTCGAGTTCGACGACAGGGTTGGCTACCTTGATCTTGGTCATGTGGGAAATCCCCTTGTTCTGGTGAATCGGCTCTCGGGCCGGGTCATAGCGCAAAGCGGGCCATCTGCAAAGACGGTATGCGACTGTATACAGAAATTATTTGCGGGGATCAGCCGTGCCGAAGCGCCGCACGCGCCGTTCGATCCGGCCCAGCCGCCAGAGCAGCACGAAGGCGACGGCAGAGGCCCCGCCGACGCCCAGCGACATGGGCAGGGGGGTCGCGTTGAACAGCAGCGCGATGGGCGCCGCGATCAGCGCCCCCGAGATGGTCGAGATGGCGCCGATCACGCTGGCGGCGGTGCCGGCGATATGGGCCATCGGTTCCATCGCGATGGCGTTCAGGTTGCCCACGGTCAGCCCCGACTGGAACAGCACGGTGCATTGCCAGATCAGGTAGACCGTGAACATCGCCTCGCCGCGCAAGCCCGCCAGCCAGCAGAGGGTCATGGTCGCAGACAGGATCACCTGGCCGCCGAAGGCCGCCATCGCCAGTCTTTGCATCCCCAGCCGCATCACCAGTGCCGCGTTGATGATCGAGGCGCTGCCCGAGATGATCGCCATGCCCGCGAACCACAACGGGAATTGCGCGCCCCGGTCGAAGACCTGGTCGAAAACAGGCTGGATCAGGCTGATCGATGTGAACAGCAGCACATAGCCCATGGTCTGCGCCATGATCGAAAGGCGCACGACCGGATGGGTCAGGACTTCGCTCACTGCGCCGGTGATCGCGGGCAGACGCATCGGGCGGCGGGCGGCGCGCGGCAGGGATTCCGGCAGGCGCAGGGCAAGCCAGAGCGTGGCGATCCCGGCGAAGACCACGAAGGCCCCGAACATCGCGCGCCACCCGGCGGTGGCGATGATCCAGCTGCCGACAAGGGGGGCTATCGCAGGGACCAGCATGAAGACCATCATCACGAAGGACAGGATGCGCGCCATCTCGCGCCCACCGTAAAGGTCGCGCACAATGGCCATGCCCACGACCCGGGGGCCTGCCGCGCCCACACCCTGCAGGACCCGCGCCAACAGAAGCCATTCCAAGGATGGGGCAAACCAGGCCAGCGCCGCACCGAGGATGTAGAGTGCGGTTCCCCCGATGATCATGGGTTTGCGGCCGAGCGCATCGGACATCGGCCCGGCAAAGAGCGTGGCCGCGCCCATGCCCAGGACAAAGGCGATCACGATCAACTGGGCGCGGTTTGGTGCCTCCGGGCTGAGTTCGGCGCCGATCTGGGGCAGGGCCGGAAGCATCGCATCTATGGAAAAGGCGATGATGGCGAAAAGCATCGCGATCAAGGCGATGAACTCCGCCCGGGAGGGCGCTTTTCTCAGGCCCGAACCGGGCAGATCACTGGCACCTGGCACGGACATGGTGTTGTGTCAGTTCGCATCACTCGTGGCGTCGGGGGATTGGGCCATGATCTCGTCGATCACTTTCAGCCAGACCTCGGTGGGTTGGGCGCCGGGCACCGCGTGTTTGCCTGCCACGATAAAGGTGGGCACGGCGTTGACGCCCATGTCGCGTGCGGCTTGATCGCGGGCACGGATGTCATCCGTGTCGGCGGGGCTGTCCAAGAGCTTGCGGATGACGGCGGCATCCAGACCCGCGCTGTCGGCGATATCCGCCAGAACGTCGCGGTCGCCGATGTCGCGGCCTTCCTGGAAGTAGGCCCGCATCAGCGAAGAGACGACGCGGTGCTGCGCGCCCTCGATCCCGGCCCAATGGATCAGGCGATGCGCATCCAGCGTGTTGGGCGTGCGCTTGATGCCTTCGAAATTGATCTCGATCCCCGCTGCTTCGGCGTTCTGGGCAATCCTGGCATAGATCTGGACGGCGCGTTCCTTGCCGCCGAATTTCTCTTCCAGGTAGGCGCGCCGGTCCATGCCTTCCTGCGGCATGTCGGGGTTCAGCTGAAAGGGATGCCACTCGATCACGAAAGGATGATCGGGGCGCGCCTCCAGTGCGCGTTCCAGCTGGGCTTTGCCGATCAGGCACCAGGGGCAGATCGGATCGGAGAGGATGTCAAGCTTGACCATGGCGGGCCTCATACAAAGGTTTCAGGGCGCGGCGCAGGATCTTGCCATTGGCCCCGGAGGGCAGCGCATCAAGGCGGATGTATACCCGCGGTTGTTTGTATCGGGCAAGGCGTTCATTGGCGAAGGCCTTCAATTCAGCGTCATCTGCCGGATCACCCACGTAAAAGGCCGCGATGATGCGGGCATCTTCCTTGACCTCGATATCGGTGACGCCCACTTCGCGGATGGCGGGATGCGCCAGCAGCGCCGCCTCGACCTCAAGAGGTGAGACGCGGTAGCCGCCCGCGTTCATCATGTCATCGGCGCGGCCAAGGTATGTGATCTGTCCCTCGGCATCCATCATCCCCTGATCCCCGGTCAGGAACCAGTCGCCCTGCATCCTGGCGGCTGTGTCTTCGGGCGCGCCCAGATAGCCCAGCATCAGGCCGGGATCAGTGCGCGCGACCGCGATCGTACCTTCCTCGCCCAGCTTCACCGGCCCGTCGGCACCAAGGATCGCCACGCGCCTCCCGTCTTGTGGACGGCCCAGCGTGCCGGGTGAGGCCGGATGGTCGGGGCTGCCGGATATGAAGGTGGAGCATTCCGACATGCCATAAGCCTCGAAGATCGGGGTGCCCGTTGCGTCCGTCCAGTGTTGGCGGACGCGGTCCGACAGCTTTTCCCCTGCGGCCAGGCCGTGACGCAGGGCGGGCAGGTGCATTTTTGCATGATGGCTGAGGATCTTGCGATAGACGCCCGGCGCCGCTGCAAATATCGTGGCCCCGTGATCTGCCAGAAGCTGCGGCAGCGCTTCGATTGCGACGCCTTCGGCAGGGATCAGCGCGGTCGCCCCGACGGACCAGGGATCCATCAGCCCGGTGCCCAGCGTATAGGTCCAGTTGAAGGCCCCGGCATGCAGCAGCCTGTCCGTAGCGGTCAACCCGTACCAGCCCTGATGCATCATCTGCCGCGCCCAGATCGCGCGATGCGCATGCATCACCGCGCGCGGAACGCCTGATGTGCCCGAGGTGTAGATGATATAGGCCCTGCGGTCGGGCGCGCCCAAGTCATAGGGGGCCGGTGCCAGATCGCGCATCGCGGCAAGGGCGGCGGTGTCGATCACGGGCAGGCCCGTATCCTCGGGACAGGCAACGCGGGTATCACGCAGGATACCGGCAGGTGAAAGCTGTGCTACCATCTTGGTCACTTCGGGCGCTGTCAGCTGCGACGAGGTGGGCACCGGCACCAGCCCCACTGCAATGGCGCCAAGGTAGGCCAGCGGGAAATCCACGGTATTGCCCAGCCGCATCAGCAGGATGTCGCCGGGTCGAAACCCTGCCGCCAGAAGCCCCGCGCCCGTGCCGCGCACGGCCGCCGACAGGCGCGCATAGCTCCAGTCATCCGCGCCATCTTGCGAAATCACCGAAAGCGCCACCTTCGCGGGCAGATCCTGCGCATGGCGCAGCACATGCGCCGCAAGGTTGAAGGGCTGAGGGCAGGGGGCGGGATCGCCATGATCGAATATAGCAAGCATGCGCAATTGCTAGGCCTGCGCCACGCCAGTTGCAAGCTAAAGACCGCCGCCCTATACCGCTGCGCATGAGTGAACATGATCCACGGTCCCTGATCCGCATTGCCCGTGCCGATGGTGGCGCGGCCGTGGCTGAACCGCTGGACCTTGGGCAGCGCGTGCGCGGGCTTCGCAAGGATCTTGGCCTGACGCTGGAACAGGCCGCGCGGCAGGCGGGGTTGGCGCGATCCACGCTCTCCAAGATCGAGAACGGGCAGATGTCGCCCACCTATGAGGCTCTCAAGAAACTGGCGACGGGGTTGGATATCTCGGTGCCGCAACTGTTTACGCCGCCTGAACCGGGGCAGGTGACGGGGCGGCGCGTTGTTACCCGCGTGGGTGAAGGCGCCCGTCATGCGACAACGACCTACGAGCATGAGCTTCTGGCCGAGGGGCTGACTCGCAAGCAGATGCTGCCCTATCGCGCCCGTGTCCGCGCCCGCCGGATGGAGGAGTTCGACGGCTGGGTGCGCCATGACGGCGAGGAGTTTCTCTATGTGCTGACGGGCGTGATCCGGCTTTACACGGAATTTTACGAACCGGTCGAAATGCGGCGCGGCGACAGCGCCTATTACGACGGCACGATGGGGCACAACGTGGTATCGGTCAGCCCCGAGGATGCGACGATCCTGTGGGTCACGTCTTTGGTCTGACGGTCACGGCCCCGGTTTGACAGGGCCGAGCTGCGATCAGAACCAGCCCCGTACCGTGCGCGCGCCGCCCGATATGTCCTGTCCGATTCCGTCAACGGTGGCGCATCCCGCCAAAACAGCCAGGCAGCCAAGGCCTATGGCGATCACTGCAAGTTTCTTCATTCCGCTCACTCCTCATACCACCAGACATCGGGCATCCACCCGATCCGGTCGCCATAAATCGGCGTATATTCGGGAAATTTCAACTGTCTCGCATGGGCGATCCGGTCAACATTGGTTGTCCAGATCGGGATCACGTAGCGACCCGCCATCAACACGCGGTCCAGAGCGCGCGTGGCGGCAATGAATTCCTCGCGGCTGTCGGTCGTCAGCATGCGGTCGATCATCGCATCCGCTGCCTTGCTCTGCATACCCATCACGTTGCGTGTGCCCGGCGTGCCCGCGCCCTGCGATCCCCAGTAAAGGCGTTGTTCATTGCCCGGGCTCAGCGACAGATCACGCCGGAAAGGCATCATGTCGAAATCCTGCGCGGCCTCGGCTTCGGCATATTGGGCGTTGTCGACCGGGCGGATGCGGGCGGCAATGCCCAGCCTTTCAAGGGCGCTGCGATAGATCTCTATCACCGCAAGGTTGGCACGATCGCCCTGGCGCAGCAGCACATCCAGCGCAAAAGGCGTGCCGTTGCCATCCACAAGCCGTCCATCTTGCACCTGCCAGCCGGCCTCCTGCAACAGGGCCATGGCGCGGCGCAGATCGGCGCGGTTGCGCTCGGATGCGTCGCCCTCGGGCAGGGTGTAGCCTTCCAGCGCGCCGGGGGGCAGGCTGGCGGCAAAGGGCGTAAGCAGATCGCGTACCCTGCCTGTGGCCGGACCCGGCTGCAGACCCAGTTCCGAGTTCGAGAAGTAAGACTGGATGCGCGGCTGCCGCCCGCCCGTCACAGTGCCGTTGATATAGGGGAAGTTGAAGGCCAGCAGCAGCGCCTCGCGCACGCGCCAATCCGCTAGATGGGGGCGCGCGGCATTCAGCACGAATCCGGTCATGCCGGTGGGCCGCGCATGGGTGATTTCCGACAGGATCACGTCACCGCGCCGCACCGCGTCGAAATCAAAGCGGGTTTCCCAGTCTTCGGCATTGGTTTCGCGCCAGACCGTGACCGCGCCCGCCTTGAAGGCCTCGAACATGACCGATGTGTCGCCGTAATATTCGATGCGTATCTCGTCCAGGTTGTTGGTGCCGCGCCGCACAGGCAGGTCGCGCCCCCAGTAATCGGGGTTGCGGCGCAGGGTCACAAAGCGTCCCTGCTCAAAGTCAGTCACGACATAGGGCGCCGATCCAATCGGGATGTCGTTGATGGTGGATGCGGTGAAATCGCGCCCGTCCCATTGCGCCTTTTTCAGGATCGGGCGCAGCCCCGCGATCAGGGCCAGCTCGCGGTCGGCGGTGGCAAAGCTGATGCGCAGGCTGCGCGGCCCGGTCTGGGTGATGCTGTCGGTCTGCTTGGCAAAGCCAAGGTAGCGGGGATGCCCGACCGTACCCAGCGTCTCGAAGGACCAGATGACATCCTCGACCGTCACCGGGCTGCCATCCGAGAATCGCGCCTCGGGGCGCAGGGTGAACTCGACCCAGGATCGATCCTCGGCCACTGTCACCGATTCGGCCAGAAGCCCGTAAAGCGAGAATGGTTCATCCCAGTTTCGCGCCATGAGGGTTTCATAAGCCAGGAAGCGCAATTGCCAGGGGGCGGTGCCTTTCAGGATGAAGGGATTGAGCGAATCAAACCCTCCGGTGGACCCTTCGACCAACCGCCCGCCCTGGGGGGCTTGCGGGTTGGCATAGGGCAGCGACACAAAATCGGGTGGAAGGGCCGGCGCGCCATACATAGCTATGCCATGGCTGCTTGTGGACTCGGCCTGTACGGGATGATGGAAGCCATGAAAAAAAAGGGCACAGATGGCAGCGCCCCGAACTGTGCGGAGGAATGAAACACATCTCATGATGATGACGATCCTGCTCTGGCCATCGATTGTTGCCGGTCAGCGTAGCGCTCGTTTCCCGTCTTTTCAAACTTTTAGCTTGGAAGCTTGCAAAGGATTGCTTATAACCAAGGCACTGCTCGATAGGTTTCTTGCCTGTATGAAACCTGCCTCAATAACTTGACGCCGGCCTTGCGCCGGCGTTTTTTTTGGCCCGGCGCTGTGGGGCTTTGCCGGATCGCCCTCCCTCGTCATTCCTCGCTGCCTCATGCTATGCTGCGGTTGCAAAGTCGATTGACCACGACCACCACAAAAGGAGAGGCGCATGTCGCTGAAGGGAAAAACCGCCATCATCACCGGATCGAATTCCGGGATCGGATTGGGCATTGCGCGGGAACTGGCAAAGGCAGGGGCGGACATCGTCCTGAACTCCTTCACCGACCGCGACGAAGATCACGCCCTGGCCCGTGAGATTGCCGCCGACTTCGGTGTTGCCGCCCGCTATATCCAGGCCGACATGTCCAAGGGCGATCAATGCCGCGCCTTGATCGAACAGGCTGGCGCCTGCGATATCCTGGTGAACAACGCGGGTATCCAGCATGTCTGCCCGATCGACGAATTCCCCACCGACAAATGGGACGCGATCATCGCGATCAACCTGACCTCGGCCTTCCACACCACCGCGGCGGCCTTGCCGGTGATGCGCAAGGCGGGATGGGGCCGTGTGATCAACATCGCCTCGGCCCATGGCCTGACCGCCAGCCCGTACAAATCGGCCTATATCGCGGCCAAGCACGGGATTGTCGGCCTGTCCAAGACCACGGCGCTGGAAACCGCGGGGCAGGGGATCACCTGCAACGCGATCTGCCCCGGCTATGTGCTGACGCCGCTGGTCGAGGCGCAGATCCCCGATACGATGAAGAAATACGACATGGACCGCGAAGAGGTGATCAAGAAGGTGATGCTGGAACGCCAGCCTTCCAAGGAATTCGCCACCGTGGAGCAGCTGGGCGGCACCGCCGTTTTCCTGTGTTCGGATGCCGCCGCCCAGATCACCGGCACCACGATCAGCGTGGATGGCGGCTGGACCGCGCTCTGATCCGGTTTCTTCTTGCCTGAAATATCCCGGGGGGCGCCGAAGGCGAGGGGGGGCTGGCCCCCCTTCCCGGGATAAATTGCTCGCAACGCGAAAGGTTCCGCATGACCGTCAAACGCATCAATCTGGCCCTGCAGGGTGGTGGCGCGCATGGGGCCTTTACCTGGGGTGTGCTTGACCGGCTGCTGGACGAGGAGGATATCGAGGTTGCCGCCATATCGGGCACCTCGGCGGGGGCGCTGAACGGGGCGGCCTACAAGGCGGGCTGGCTCAAGGGCGGACGCGACGGGGCGCGGGCCAACCTGGACTGGCTCTGGTCGCGGATGGGGGCACTGCAGGAAACTCCCGTGACCCGCTGGCTGACAGAGATGTCGCCCGCGACGGCCGCGCTCAGCGCGGCGCTGGAAAGCTCGGTGGCCTACGGCATGGCCGATACGGTATCGCGGCTGACCTCGCCCTATGCCCTGGGGCCTTTCTACAGCAATCCTCTATCCCCCATCGTCGAGGCCTTCGATTACGACACCGTGTGCGCGATGGATGGTCCGCGCCTTTTCGTGGGGGCTACCAATGTGCGTACCGGCAAAGTGCGCATCTTCACCGGCGATCAGATCAGCACGGGGGCGATACTGGCCTCGGCCTGCCTGCCGACGTTGTTCCAGGCCGTCGAGATCGCGGACCCCGAGACCGGCCGGTCCGAGGCTTATTGGGACGGCGGCTATAGCGGCAACCCCGCGCTTTTTCCCCTGTTCGAGCCAGAGCTGCCCTCGGATATCCTGATCGTGAACATCAACCCGATCCTGCGCAACGAAGTGCCGCGCAGCCCCCAGCAGATCCAGAACCGCATCAACGAGATCAGCTTCAACGCATCGCTCCTGCGGGAATTGCGCGCCATCGGTTTCGTCAAGCGATTGCTGGCGCAAGGCGCGCTGACGCCGGGCAGCATGAAAGATGTTCTGGTGCACATGGTGGCCGATGATGCCTTGATGAACGATCTATCGGTGGCCACGAAGATCCTGCCCAATCCGCTGCTTCTGGCCCGGCTCAAGGCGGCGGGGCGCGCGGCGGCGGATGCGTTTCTTGCCGCGCACAAGGAAGACCTCAATCAACGCGGCACGGTTGACCTGGCGCAGATGCTGGCCTGATGGCGACTTTTGGCGCAGGACGGCGCTGTCAGGCCGCCTTGTCGGGACGACCTGTGTCCTTGGCAGCGGGATATACAAGCCCGGCCGAGATCACCAGCTTGGCCGCGTCCTCGACGCTCATGTCCAGGATGATCACGTCTTCCTTGGGGACATACAGCAGGAAGCCAGAGGTCGGGTTGGGCGTCGTGGGCAGGAACACGCTCATCAAGGCGCCCGCGGTGGCGGGACGTTCCGAGATCTCGCCCTTGGCTTCGGTCGAGATGAAGCCGATGGCCCAGATGCCCTTGCGCGGATATTCGACAAGGCAGGCCTTTTCGAAACTGCGTTCGGACTGGGCAAAGACGGTTTCCGCAATCTGTTTCACACCGGAATAGATCGACCTGACGACCGGCATCCGGTGCACCAGTGACTCGCCGAAGCGGATCAGCGACCGGCCGATCAAGCCCTTGGCGATCCAGCCCACGACGATGGTGAAGATCAGAAAGATGATCACACCCAGGCCGCGCAGATTGATGCCGATATATTGGCCCGGATTGAACCGGTCCGGCACCAGGGGCAGAACGACGCTGTCGACAAAGCCCATCAGCGACCAGATGAACCATATCGTCAGGCCGACCGGCGCGATCACGACGATCCCGGTCAGGAAACTGGATCTCAATCCCGAAAGTGGTCCGGTGCGGCGCGGGACAGGTGGCTGTTCGGGGTCGAATGGGGTGTTCATTGAACTGGATCCGGCTGCGGTATGCTTTGATTATCTAGGCGCTTGGCCGCCTTGCCACAATGGGCAAGCGCGATTGCGCCGGCCTCAGGACGGGACGGGGGCCGCTTTCAGGGCGGTCAGCGCCAGGGCAATGGCAGCCCCGAGGCGGGCGTTGTTCAGCACAAGCGCCACATTGGCCTCGAGCGAGGCGCCACCGGTCAGATCGTAGATGCGCTGCAGAAGGAAGGGTGTGACGGCCTTGCCGGTAATCCCCAACGCCTCGGCATCCGCTGTGGCCTGGGCGATGATCGGCGCCAGGTTTGCCCGCGGGATTTCGGCGGCCTGCGGGATCGGGTTGGCGATCAGTTGCCCGCCCGGCAGATCAAGCCGCGCGCGCATGCGGTGCGCACGGGCGATCTGTTCGGGGCTGTCCATCCTGAGCGGCGCCTTGAGGCCCGAATCCCGGGACCAGAAGGCAGGAAGCGCATCCTGCCCATAGGCGATGACCGGTACGCCCAGGGTTTCCAGCACCTCCAGCGTTTTGGGCAGGTCCAGGATGGCCTTGGCCCCGGCCGCGACGACGCTGACCCGGGTTGCGGCGAGTTCCTGCAGATCAGCCGATATGTCGAAGCTGCTTTCCGCCCCCTTGTGTACGCCGCCGATGCCCCCCGTGGCAAAGACCTCGATCCCGGCCAGCTCTGCCGCGATCATGGTTGCGGCGACCGTCGTCGCACCGGTGCGGCCCTCTGCCATGCAGACGGCCATGTCGGCGCGGCTCAGCTTGGCGACATCGCTGGCCCTTGCCAGCCATTCCAGCTCTGCATCGGTCAGCCCGATGTGCAATTGCCCTTCCAGCACCGCGATCGTGGCGGGAACAGCGCCTTCATCGCGTACGGCCTGTTCCACCTGTCGGGCCGTCTCGAGGTTGCGGGGCCAGGGCATGCCATGGGTGATGATGGTGCTTTCAAGGGCCACGACCGCACGGCCCGCGTCCAGCGCCGCGGCCACTTCGGGGGAATGGGTATAAAGCATCATGATGGAATTTCTCCGGACACGTAGGTGGCGGCCGCATCCAGTGCACGGCCAAGTGCAACCTCGGGATTGTGACCAGCCAGTTCTGCGGCGATATGAGCCGCCATGAATGTATCACCCGCCCCGGTCACACGGGTCACCAGGACCTGGCGGCAGGGCAGCGCAATCACCCCATCCGCGCCCGCATCCGCCGCCGGGCGGCCCCCATCCGTCACCAGCGCGCGGATCGCGCCCCGTGCAACCAGGGCCCGGGCGGCCTGTTCCGCGCTGTCGAAGGACTGCTGACAAAGGATCGAGGCTTCTTCCAGGTTCACGTAAAGCACCGCGCGGCCATGGGTCAGGAAAGGCAGCAAGCGTTCCGCCTTGCCGGGGCTGGCAGGGGCCACGCGCAGATCGGCGCGGGCAAAGGCGGGATGGGTCGCGATCTCGTTCAGCAGGGCCAAGGTCAGATTGCCATCCAGCGCGATAGTGCCCGCATAGGGCATTGTGGTGTCGCCCAGAGGTCCATCGGTCAGCGGTCGCAGTATGCGCGCGCCGGCCGCTTCCAGGCTATGGGCATCCGCGATTGCCGCGATCAGGCCGTTCGCGCCCTCGATCGCCATGTAGCGGTCGGTCGGCAGGTCCTCGGACCGGTAAAGCAGCGCCGTGCCCACACCCAGGGCGGCACAGGCGCGGATCAGCTCCTCGCCCTCGGGATCACGCCCCACCGCGCTCAGCAACGCGGGGCGCAGCCCGAAACGCGCCAGCGCCATGGCGATGTTCATCGCCACGCCGCCCGGCAGCCGGGTGATGCGGCCGGGAACGTCCGCGCCTTGCCGCATATGGCTTGGGGCCCGTCCGATCACGTCCCACAGGACGGATCCGATGCACAGAATGTCGTGGTCCTTGGTCATGCCCTCTCCGATCCCTCATGTCTGCCCCGAAGCGCCGGGCGACACAAGCCGCGCCCGTTTCTTCTTGCCTGAAATATCCCGGGGGAATCGCCGCAGGCGATGGGGGCTGGCCCCCCTGCGGCCGTGCCATCCGCCTTGCCTCTTGCGCCCGGTGGCCAACCCGTCTATACGCGCGCCACTCAACCCCGCAGGCGGGGTGGGCCTGTGGGGGAGACATCCCCACATGTCCGCCGGTTGGAGCATCCGCTCTCACACCCCCGCCGAGGCGAAAACCGGAAAGAAGGATAGGACAATGGCTCTTCCCGAGTTCACTTTGCGCCAATTGCTTGAAGCAGGCGTGCACTTCGGCCACCAGACGCAGCGCTGGAACCCCCGCATGGGTCCGTATATCTACGGCGCGCGCAATGGCATTCATATCATGGACCTGACACAGACCGTCCCGATGCTGGACCAGGCGCTGAAGGTCATCCGCGACACCGTCGCCAAGAACGGCCGCATCTTGTTCGTCGGCACCAAGCGTCAGGCAGCCGCACCGGTCGCCGAAGCCGCCGAGAAATGCGCACAGTTCTACATGAACCACCGCTGGCTGGGTGGCACGCTGACCAACTGGCAGACCGTGTCGCAGTCGATCAACCGTCTGAAGTCGATTGACGAACAGATGGCAGGCGGCGCCGAGGGCCTGACCAAGAAAGAGCGTCTGGGCATGGAGCGCGAGCAGGAAAAACTGCAGGCCAGCCTGGGCGGTATCCGCGAAATGGGCGGCGTGCCGGACCTGCTGTTCGTCATCGACGTGAAGAAAGAGCAGCTGGCGATTGCAGAAGCCAACAAGCTGGGCATCCCGGTCGTGGCCGTGGTCGACACCAACTGCTCGCCCGATGGTGTGGATTACATCATCCCCGGCAACGATGACGCCGCCCGCGCCATCGCTCTCTACTGCGACCTGGTCAGCCGCGCAGCCCTGGACGGCATGACCGCTCAGATGGGTGCCGCAGGCGTCGATCTGGGTGCGCTGGAGGAAACTCCGGTCGAGGAGCTGCTGGCCGAGGCCACCGGCGAGGCGTAAGCCCGTCACCAAACTGATACAAGCGGGCGGCATGACCGCCCGCACATCCATTTCAATTCATCCGAGGAGAGCCGAGCGATGGCGATCACAGCTGCACTGGTAAAAGACCTGCGCGACCGTACGGGCGCGGGCATGATGGACGCGAAAAAAGCGCTGACCGAAACCGATGGCGACATGGAAGCCGCAATCGACTGGCTGCGCACCAAGGGTCTGGCGAAAGCTGCCAAGAAATCCGACCGTACCGCCGCCGAAGGCCTTGTGGCCGTTCTGGTCGAAGGTGGTCGCGGCGTGGCCATCGAAGTGAACTCGGAAACCGATTTCGTCGGCAAGAACGCCGATTTCCAGGCCATGGTCGCCAGCTTCGCCAAGGCCGCGATCGGCGTGAACTCGGTTGAAGAGCTGAAGGCCGCGCATGTGAACGGCAAGACCGTTGAAGAGGTCCTGACCGAAAAGATCGCCACCATCGGCGAAAACATGTCGGTTCGCCGCATGGCCGTGATCGAAGGCGATACCGTCGTGTCCTACGTGCACAACGCAGCTGCCGACGGCATGGGCAAGATCGGTGTTCTGGTTGCGATGAAGGGTGGCAACGAGGCATTCGGTCGCCAGGTTGCGATGCATATCGCAGCGGCCAACCCCGCGTCGCTGAGCCAGGCCGACCTGGACCCCGCCGTGGTCGAAAAGGAAAAGAACGTCCAGATGGAAATCGCGCGCGAATCGGGCAAACCCGAAGCCGTGATCGAAAAGATGATCGTGGGCCGGATGCAGAAGTTCATGGCCGAAGTCACCCTGCTGGGTCAGGCTTTCGTCGTGAACCCCGATCTGACCGTCGAAGCGGCCGCGAAAGAAGCGGGCGTCGAGATCACCGGTTTCCTGCGCCTCGAAGTGGGTGAAGGTATCGTGGTCGAAAAGGAAGACTTCGCCGCAGAAGTCGCCAAGGTCGGCCGCGCCTGATCAGAAGTCAATCGGAGCGGGCGAAAGCGCGCTCTGTTTGAGAAAAAACGACGGTGCCACCGAAGGGTTGGCACCGTCTTTTTTTGACCGCCACGTCAATGGGGATGAATCAGGCGGGCAGATTGCCGACCCGCCAGCGGAACAATACGCAAGCAGGTCGACGGTCCGGAAAACCGGACGAGACGCAGCGCCCCGATATTGCAGGGTTCCGTCCCGATGTTCCCTGGCCAAAGCCACCACTCACGGAACAGCTTCAGAATGCAAAGTTACCTGACGTTAAGGTAGTCAGGATTTCCCTACCTTTTGGTACAAATTTAGCGCATTTCGACAATCAAAGTTCTGCCGAAGGTATATCTTCGGTTTGCGATATGTCGGGAGTCCGCTGACCGCAGGGCAGGGGGCATGATCGAGAAAATCAAGCGGATCAGTGGGGCGCTTTTTCAGGTTCCTGTCTCAGGCATCCATGACGAACATCTGGTTCTGAAGGGCCGCCTTGAGCACCGCCTGTGCCGTCGTTTCGACATTCAGCGCTTCGCGGGCAAGGCGCAGATGCTTTTCGACCGTCGCGGGCGTGAGGCCCATCAGCACCGCGATATCCTGGGTGGTCTTGCCATCGCCGACCCAACCAAGAGCCTCGCGCTGACGACGCGTCAGGCTGCGTCCGGGCGCGGTATAGGGCAGGGTGAGGATCTTGAGATGCGCCACGTTGTTCATCACCAGGATGTCCTGTCCATGCTGGGCCCAGGTCTGATCCACCGCATCTTGTGACAGTTCGGCCCGCGCTGTCAGGGCAATGCCGCCCTTGGCCCGCGGCGACACGGTTCTGAAGCTGATCGTATAGCCCGCAAGCACCTTGTGAGACTGGTTGAACTGAATTACGCGTTCTTCTGCCGGCGTCAGGTTCCCGCTGCTGATCAGATCCGTCACGAAGCGCCAACTGCAGGCGCCTTCATTGTCCAGAACCCAGCGCACCATAGGACCATGCAGGTAGTGCCCATCCGCTATGAACGTTTCCACATAGCTGGTGGGATGATTGCTCAGGATCACGAAATCTTCGGGTGAGCCAAGCGACGTGCCGACCCGGTACCGCGTGAAGGCATAAAGCAAACGGTCAAAGCCGTATTCCTCCATCTTGCGGCAATGCATGTCCCAGAGTTCTTCCAGACTCTGCGCATTGGTGAGTGCCTCAAGATAGCTGTTCAAGGTCATCCGTCGGCATTGTCCCGTTGAAGCCCCAGATGCGCCGCGAGGGCCCGGATCGCAAGCGCATAACCCGTTGCGCCAAACCCGCAGATCTGACCCAGCGCCACGGGCGCGATGAAGGACTTGTGCCGAAAAGGTTCGCGCGCATGGATGTTTGACAGATGCACCTCGACCAGAGGCACTTCCGCGGATGAGATCGCATCCATCAACGCAACCGATGTATGCGTATAGGCGCCCGCGTTCAGCACGATGCCGGCATGCGTGCCGCGCGCTGCGTGGATCAGGTCGATCATCTGGCCTTCATGGTTGGATTGCGCGAAGGCGATCGTCATGCCGTGCGTTTTGGCTTCGGCTGCGCACAGCGCCTCGATATCCGCAAGTGTCGTGCGGCCATATACTTCGGGCTGACGGGTCCCAAGCAGGTTCAAGTTTGGGCCATTCAGGATCAGCAAGGAAGACATGGAGCCTCATGAAAAAATAGCTGCGCCGCCATAGATAGCCGTGCTGCGGGCGTGATGTCGAGAGGCGCAAGCACTCTGCCTTGTCGCCAGAGGGTGGCTGACGCGCTGCATTCGTAAAGTTCGCATCCTAAGGCATTGAAAATAAGTACCTAAGTTGGGCAGCGGCCTGAAGAAATCAAAAGATCGGATGATCCTGCCATCACGTCAAGATTTAACATAATACTGATTATGCGAATAATGGATGATGCGATGGGGCGGTCAAGCACCGGCTTCCGTTATCCCAGTCGTGCCCCCCCTGCATGGGCAATGCGGGCCGCCAGCTCATAGAACTGCCCCTTGATCCCGGTAAAGGACTCTTCATATCCATCAACGGCATCCAGCGGCAGATGCGCCTCGTCACCCGTCATCAAGGCCTTTGCGGCCGCCGCGCCAATTACCGTTCCTGGACCAATACCGCGCCCCGAATAACCGAAGATCGCATAACCATCACCACCCAGCCGCATCACTTTGGGAATATGGTCAGAGGTCATCGAGATCCGCCCGGACCAGAAATGCAGGAACGCCGCATCACCGATTTGCGGAAATAGTCGCGCCAACATGCGACGTGCCCAATCTGCATGCAGCCCCAGAACATCGGGCTTGCCCATGGCCCCAAGGATCAGCCGCCCTGCCTGATCCTTGCGAAAGGATGTCATGACTGTTCCGGTGTCCCAGCATCCCTCGCCGCCCGGCAGAACCTGTGCCGCAAGGTTGTGGCCCAGTGGCGCGGTGGCAAGCTGAAAGTAATGCACCGGTGTGGTTGACGGCACGTCCGCGCCTTTGACCGGCTGATGGTAGGCATTTGTTGCGATCAGTATTTTCGACGCGCGAACAGTGCCTTGCGCGGTGGAAACCAACCAATCCGCTCCCTCATGGGCCAATGATGTGACCGGGCTGTGCTCGTGAATCCTTGCGCCATGCTGCGCTGCGGCGCGTGCAAGGCCGCGCGCATAGGCCAAGGGCTGGATTGTCCCCGCGCGCGCGTCATGCAGCGCGCCATGAGGACGTTCGCTGCCAGTGCGGCGACGCGCCTCTGTTGCATCCAGCAGCGTGACTGGTGCGCCAAGCGCCTTCTGTTGTTGAAATCTTGTCTGCAAGTCCTTGAAACCACTTGCGGAATGAGCGCAATGCAGGGTGCCTTCGTGCACGGGTTCGCAAGCGATGTCATGGGTGTTGATAAGGTCGAACACCTGCGCCGGTGCTGCTGCGAGGGCTGTGTTCAACCGCGTCCCCTGGCCCTGCCCCAGCGCATCGCAAACCGCCTGCGGTGGTAACCATAATCCGGCATTCACCAACCCGACATTGCGGCCCGACCCGCCATGTCCGATGGTTTCCGCCTCAAGCAGCAGGACCGACGCGCCCTGCTGCGCGGCCGTCAGCGCAGCGGAGCAGCCTGTGAAACCACCGCCCAGAATGCAGAGGTCGACGGATGTTTTCCCTGTGAATACATCCGCTTCAAAGGTTTCCTTCGCGCTGTCGCGCCACAGATTCCGATCCGCGTCCATGGGTCCTCCGCCTGCCGCGCGCCGTTCAACGGGTAACGGCGCGCCTGCCCATGGCAAAGCGCGCCGCCTGTTTTCATCGTCCATCTGATCCGATCAGAAGAAGGCCTGCAAGCCCGTCTGTGCGCGTCCCAGGATCAGGGCGTGTACGTCATGTGCGCCCTCGTAGGTGTTCACCGTCTCGAGGTTGACCATGTGACGGATGACCCCAAACTCCAGGCTGATGCCGTTGCCGCCGTGCATGTCACGAGACATCCGTGCAATATCAAGGGCTTTGCCGCAGTTGTTGCGCTTGACGATGCTGATCATCTCGGGCGCGGCTTTGGCTGCGTCCATCAGGCGGCCCACCTGCAGGCTGCCCTGAAGGCCCAGTGCGATTTCGGTCTGCATGTCGGCCAGTTTCTTCTGGAACAGCTGGGTCTGCGCCAGCGGGCGTTTGAACTGGTGCCGGTCCAGCCCGTACTGGCGCGCCGCGTGCCAGCAGAATTCAGCCGCACCCAGAACGCCCCAGCTGATGCCATAGCGCGCGCGATTGAGGCAGCCGAACGGCCCTTTCAGCCCTTCCACATGCGGCAGCAGCGCGTCCTCGGGCACTTCCACGTTATCCATCACGATCTCGCCGGTGATCGATGCGCGCAGGCTCATCTTGTTGCCGATCTTGGGCGCGCTCAGGCCCTTCATGCCCTTTTCCAGCACGAAGCCACGGATCTTGCCGCCATGTGCGTCCGATTTGGCCCAGACCACGAAGACATCGGCGATGGGCGCGTTGGAGATCCACATCTTCGAGCCGGTCAGCACATAGCCATTGGCGGTCTTGACCGCGCGGGTCTTCATGCCGGCGGGGTCCGAACCTGCGTCCGGTTCTGTCAGGCCGAAGCAGCCGATCCATTCGCCGCTGGCCAGTTTGGGCAGGTATTTCTGGCGCTGTTCTTCCGAGCCATAGGCATAGATCGGGTACATCACCAGGCTGGATTGCACCGACATCATCGACCGGTAGCCCGAATCGACGCGCTCCACCTCGCGGGCGACCAACCCGTAAGAGACATAGCCCGCACCCAGCCCGCCGTATTCCTCGGGGGTGGTGACGCCCAGAAGGCCCATCTCGCCCATCTCGCGGAAGATTTCGGGATCGGTATGTTCCTCTGCAAATGCTTTGAGCACGCGCGGCTGCAACTTCTCTTGCGCATAGGCATGCGCGCTGTCGCGCATCATGCGCTCTTCTTCGGTCAGTTGCTCGTCAAGGCGAAATGGATCGGCCCAGTCGAACTGCCCCAGATCGGGGGCATCCTTGGCGCGCAATTTCGGTGCGGGGCGGCTCATCTCGTTCATGGGGTCCTCCTGAAAATGGGCGGTGCGCGGGGTGTCCGTCATGCTGATCATGAGTTTTTGGCGCGCACCAGACTTGTTCTTCGCCAAGTTACAGCATATTCAGGGCGGGTTGAAACGATAGTTTTGCATCATTGCATGAGTAAACCGCATATATGATTGCTCCCCGCCGCTTTCTGCCTTCGATCGCCTCTCTGCGTGCGCTCGAAGCTCTCGACCGTCTGGGCAGCGCCACGGCGGTCGCAGAAGAGCTGTCTCTGACCCAGAGTGCCGTCAGCCGCCAGCTGCAGACGCTCGAGGCGCAGATGGGCGTCCCGCTCATCCTGCGGGAAGGCCGCCGGATGGAGCTGACCGCCCCTGCCCGCGCCTATGTCATCGAAGTGCGTGAAGCGTTGCAGCAGATCGCCCAGGCGTCGCTGCGCCTGCGTGTTCAGCCGCGCGGCGGGTCGCTTGATCTGGCGATCCTGCCGACATTCGGCATGCGCTGGCTGGTGCCGCGGCTGGCGGATTTCGCGCGGTTGCATCCCGATGTCACGATCAACATGGCGACCAGGCTCGCGCCCTTCAACTTCGCGACCCAGGCGTTCGACGCGGCCATCCATTACGGCAATGCCGACTGGCCGGGCACCGAGAACATGCTGCTGCGGACCGAAAGCGTGGTTGCCGTCTGCACGCCAGAACTGGCCGCGCGTCGCCCGCTTCGGCACGCGGCTGACCTGCGCGCCCTGCCGCTTTTGCATATCGAAACGCGGCCCAGCGCATGGGCGGATTGGTTCGCGTCCCATGGCGTGACGGTAGAGGTGCCCCAAGGCACCGTCTACGACCAGTTCGCCACGATCACCCAGGCCGCGCTGCACGGGCTGGGGATCGCGCTTCTGCCTGACTACCTGGCTGAGCCCGATCTTGCGGCCGGGCGGCTGGTGCAGGCCTTCGGCGGTCCGACACGGACACGCGGCAGCTATTTCCTGGTCTGGCCGCGCAACAAGTCGCAGGACAATGCCTTGCGTCTTTTCCGTGAATGGCTTGCGACCCAGACCGGTGACGACGACATCCTGCCCCGCTGAACGACCCCCCCGCTTCTTCTTGCTTCAAATATCCTGGGGGGATGATCCGCAGGATCATGGGGGCTAGCCCCCTCGCGGGTTGCGAAAAAGCGTTGCGGGTCAGGAAATGCGCGGCAGGATCACGGTGAAGCGGCTGCCCTGCCCTGGCGTGCTGTCGATCTTGAGCCTTCCCCGGTGGCGGTTCACGATATGCTTGACGATCGCCAGGCCCAGCCCGGTGCCGCCCATCTCGCGTGATCGGTGGCTGTCTACCCGGTAGAACCGCTCGGTCAGACGCGGAATATGCACAGGGTCTATTCCCGGCCCGTTGTCGATCACCTCTGCGATGATTGCCGGACCCCGCATGACGGGATCGCGCGGGATCTCGGTGATTTTCAGCATCACCTCGGGGGGGCGTCCCCCGTATTTGATCGCGTTCTCGACAAGATTGCCGAAGACCTGGCGCAATTGGTCGGCATCGCCTTCGACAAAGACCTGACCCGCGTCGAACTGCGCCTGCAGTTTGCCGCCGGCCTTTTCCGCCAGCGGTGTCAGGTTGCGCAGCACCGAGGACAGCAGATCGCACAGGTCCAGACGCGCATCGGGGCGCACGCGCTCCATCTCTTCGACCTGGCTCAGCGACAGCAGGTCGCGCACCAGCCGGTTCATGCGCTGCGCCTCGTTCGCCATGATTCCCAGAAAACGCTCGCGTGCCACGGGATCGTCGCGCGCCGGTCCCTGCATGGTTTCGATGAACCCCATCAGCGCGGTCAAAGGTGTGCGCAACTCGTGGCTGACATTTGCCACGAAATCGCGTCGCATCTGTCCGATCTGCTGGCGGTCGGTCACATCCTCGAAAGTGATCAGCACACCGCTTGCGGGTCCTGCCTCGACCATGGCGCAATGGGCTGTGTAGATCACATCCTGGTCGCCCTGTTTGGCCAGGTAGCGCGCGCTGCCCGGCTTGCGCTGGCTGCGGCAGGTTTCGACCGCATCCAGTACCGCGGGCTGGCGGATGGCCGTGATGAAGGGGCGCGCCTCGACCGGCCCAAGAAGCGCCTCGGCTTGCCGGTTCAGCCCGGCGATCCGGTCATCCTTGCCCACGAAAATCGCGGGCAAGGGGACGGCGTCAAGGATGGACCTGATCGAAGCCTCGGGCATCGGCGCGTCCCGTTCAGGCGGCGCCGTGGGCAGCGGCGACCGCGCGGGTGAACACGTCGAGCAGCGGGGCTGTTTCCTCCAGCCCGACCGAAACGCGGAAGAAGCCTTCGCTCATGCCAAGGGCCTCGCGTTCAGCGGGTGCCAGGGCACGATGTGACGAGCTTGCCGGGTGCGACAGGGTCGTGCCGACATCACCGAGGGTCGGTGCAAAGGCCAGACCGTCGGCCGCGCGAGTAAAGGCATTGGCGGCCTTGCGCCCGCCCTCCAGTTCGAAACTGACCATATTGCAGCCGCGCGCGCCCAGCAGGGCCTTGGCCCTTGTCTGATCGGGGTGATCGTCGCGCATCGGGTATAGCACGCGCTTGACCCCAGGCTGCTTTGCCAGGTGATCGGCCAGGGCCACGGCATTGGCCTCGGCTCGGTCGAAACGCAGGTTGAAGGTCGCAAGGCCCCGCTCGGCCAGCCAGCAATCGAAGGGGCTGGCGGTCAGGCCGGTGGTCACGGCGAAATCATAGATCGCCTTTTGCAGCACCGGATCGGTGGCGCAGGCATAGCCAAGCGTCACATCCGAATGGCCCGCCAGCAGCTTGGTGACCGAATGGATCACGATATCGGCGCCCGCGTCGAAGGGCCGATAGGCGCGTGGTGTGGTGAAGGTATTGTCCACCGCCAGCAGGACGCCGCGCGCCTTGCAGAGCTTGGCCAGCCCTTCGATGTCGGCCACGCGCAGCGTCGGGTTCGACACCACTTCGACAAGGATCATCCGGGTCTCGGGGCGCAGCGCTGCTTCCATCGCGGCCACATCGGTGGGGTCGGCCAGGCTGGTGGCGATCCCCAGGCGCGGCAGGTCCTGTTTCATCAGGCGCAGAGAGCGGCCATAAAGCTGGTCACCCCCCAGCACGTGATCGCCCGCCTTCAGCAGGCCCATCATCACCGCCGTCACGGCCGACATCCCCGACGAGGTGACGATCCCGCCTGCCCCGCCTTCCAGAAGATCGATCCGGCGCGCCAGCACATCGGCATTGGGATGGCCTTCGCGGGCATAGGTATAGCCCGAGGTGCGGCCTTCGTATTGCGCGTCCAGATCGTCGGGCGTGTCAGACGCATAGACGACAGAGGGGCTCAGCGGGGTCACCACCGGGCGGCTGATACTGTCAGGCAGGGGGACGGGGCGGATCAGGGATCCTTTGGAATTCTTCATGGGGTGTCTCTCTTGTTGGTGGCACAGAAGTGGCACAGGCGACAGGCAGCGGCAAGCGGTGCCGTCGCGGTCTTTCCCTCGGTTTCTTCTTGCCGCAAATATCCCCGCCGGAGGCATCCGGCGGTCGCGTTCAGAGCGGCGCCAAGCCTTTAGCAAAGCGCCGCATATTGGCCTGGTAGCCCTCGGCCGAGCGGCGCAGCCCTTCGATGGCGGCCTCGTCCAGCTGGCGCACCACCTTGCCGGGCGCGCCCATGACCAGCGATCCGTCAGGGATTTCCTTGCCCTCGGTGATCAGGGCCCCTGCCCCGATCAGGCAGTTCTTGCCGATCTTCGCGCCGTTCAGCACGGTGGCGCCCATGCCGATCAGGCTGTTGTCGCCGATAGTGCAGCCATGCAGCATGGCCTTGTGCCCGATCGTGCAATTCGTCCCGATGGTCAGCGGATAACCCATGTCGGTGTGCATCACCGTGTTTTCCTGCACATTGCTGCCCGCACCGATATGGATCACCTCGTTATCGCCCCGCAGCGTCGCGCCGAACCAGACCGAGGTGCCGCTTTCCAGCACGACATTGCCGATCACATTCGCATCTGGGGCAATCCAGACATCCCCATCCTCGGGCAGTTGAGGGGCTATTCCATCAAGGGTGTAAAGCGTCATCTGCGGTCCTCGAATTCCTTGTTGAGACGGCGAACGGTATCGACCAGTCCGGGCTGCTGCGACAGGCGCAGCCGCTCGGCGCTGACGATGGTCTTGAGCCGGTCGAAGGTCGCATCCAGATCGTCATTGACCAGGACGAAATCATACTCCGGCCAATGGCTGATCTCGTCGCGCGACTTGGTCATGCGGTTGTCGATCACCTCGTCGCTGTCCTGCCCGCGCGAGCGCAGGCGCCGTTCCAGTTCGGGGATCGAGGGCGGCAAGATGAAGATCGACAGCACATGTTTGCCCAGGCTCGAATTGCGCACCTGTTGGCCGCCCTGCCAGTCGATATCGAACAGAACATCCTGACCGGCTTCGATCGCGGCGGCGACGGGACCCTTGGGGCTGCCGTAGAAATTGCCGAACACCTCGGCATGTTCCAGCATCTCGTCGCGTGCGACCATCTGTTCGAATTCGGCGCGGCTGTGGAAATAATATTCGCGCCCGTGTTCCTCGCCGGGGCGCGGAGGGCGTGTGGTGGCCGATACCGAGAAACGGATCGACGGGTCCCAATCGCGCAAGCGTCGGGCCAGCGTTGACTTGCCCGCGCCTGACGGCGAGGACAGGATGATCAAAAGCCCGCGTCTTTGTTCCATAGCCTTCCCTGCCCCGCCTTACTGGATGTTCTGGACCTGCTCGCGCATCTGGTCGATCACGGTTTTCAGGTCCAGTCCGATCCGCGTC
>JAJLKH010000022.1:0-4210 GCA_033839205.1 Rhodobacterales bacterium
GACAAGTTCGGCCTGCCGATCCACGCCATCGGCGTGGGCGAGCAGATCGACGATCTGGCCCCTTTCGATCCGCAGGATTTCGCGCGCGCGCTGACGGGGCTGGACGCTTGAGATTTGGCACTGATGCTTGAGATACGACGCACAACCGATTTCCAGCCGGATATCACCGCCCTCGAGACGGTGATCGACACCGCGCGCCTGCGCGCCGCCGACGAGGTCGAGGACTGGCCCGACGACCGCCTGGTGATGAGCGAATGCGTGGTCTTGAACGACGGGCAGGTCGTTGGCTTTGGCCGCATGATCTGGGACGCGCATCTGGACGCCGCACCGCGCATCTTCGATCTGTGCCTGCTGCCCGAACATCGCAACCGCTTCGTGCTGGACACGCTGGAGCAGGAGTTGATCGACGAATACGCCTTTGCCGCCGAGGGCGGGGACATCGTGATCGGACGCGACGGGGCCGAGATCGACATCTCGCGCCGGGCGCGCGAACTGCATGACGAAAGCCTTGGGCGCAGCCCCGGACGGCTGCGCGCATGAGCGCCTGGCTCGTCTCGCTGGAGGGGACTCCGGCGGGCAGCCACGCGGCGATGCTGCTGGCGCTGCTGGCGGCGATCCTGCACGCCATTTTCGGCGCGATGCAGAAGGGGCGGCACGATCCCTGGCTGATGCGCGGGGCGATCGACATCAATTACGCGGTGATCGCGGCGCCCTTTGCGTTTTTCGTGGTGCCCTTTCCCGAACCGCATATGTGGCCGATCTTTGCCGGCGCCTTTGTCATTCACACCGCCTACAAGGTCCTGCAGGCCATGGCCTATACGCGCGGGGCCTATACGGTGGTCTACCCGGTGGTGCGCGGCACCGGGCCGCTTTTCGCGGTGATCGGGGCATGGCTGATCTTCGACGAGGCGTTCACCATGACCCAATGGATGGGCGTTCTGGTCCTGCTGACAGGGATCTTCGGGCTGGCCGTCTATAACCTGATCCATGTCACGCTGAACCGCGACACGCTGAACATGGCGCTGGGTCTTGCGGTGGTCACGGGCTTGTTCGTGGCGCTTTACACCACATATGACGCCTACGGCATCCGCGCGACCGCAGACCCCTTCACCTTCCTGATGTGGTTCTTCATGATCGACGGGCTGGCCATGCCGGTCGTGGCAAGCCTGCGCTGGCGGGCCATGTCGGCCCATCTGCGCCCGCCCGTGGCGCCCTTGATGAAACGCGGGCTGGTGGGGGCGATCATCGCCTTTTTCAGCTTCGGGTCGATCATGCTGGCGACCCGGCTGGACAAGGTGGGCGAGGCGGCCGTGCTGCGCGAGACCTCGACGGTCTTTGCCGCGCTGATCGGCTGGCTGGTGCTGAAGGAAACCGTGGGCCCGCGGCGCATCGCGCTGATGTGCCTGATCGCGCTGGGCGCGGTGATCGTGCAATTCGGAGGCTAGGAGGGCCGGACATGGCTGACAAGGATATCAACCCCATGACCAAGACCGCGCTGGAGCTGGGCCCGGTCATCGCCTTTTTCCTGGCCTATCTCTGGCTCAAGGACCGGGTCTTCACCATCGGCGGCACCGACTACGGCGGCTTCATCCTGGTGACGGCGGGTTTCATCCCGCTGATGATCCTGTCCACGGGCCTGCTGTGGAAGCTGACAGGCAAGCTGTCGAAGATGCAGGTCATGACGCTGGTGCTGGTCGTGGTCTTCGGGGGCCTCTCGGTCTGGCTGAACGACGACCGGTTCTTCAAGATGAAACCCACGATCATCTACCTGGTCTTTGGCGGCATCCTGGGCTTCGGGCTGCTGCGCGGGCAATCCTACCTCAAGCATGTGATGGAAGAGATGATGCCGCTGGCGCATGAGGGCTGGATGATCCTGACCCGGCGGCTGGCGCTGTTCTTCTTTGGCCTGGCCCTGCTGAACGAGGCGATCTGGCGCACGATGAGCACCGAGATCTGGGTCTATTTCAAGACCTTCGGCCTGACCGCGGCGATCTTTGCCTTCTTCATCACGCAAGGAAAGCTGTTCGAGACCTATGGCACGAAATCCGACGATGACGCCGCTGGCGACAGCTGAACGGGCGTTGCGCCGGGCCTTGGGGGCGGATGCCTGCGGCGCGGATATTTGAGGCAAGAAGAAACAGCAGGCGACGCCATCAGGCGGGGATGCCGCCGGTGTCGCGGGCGGGCAGGGGGCCGCGCGGCGCGACATGCCACGGATGCGACCAGCGCGGCGGCGGATCCTGCGGCAGCTTGCTGCGCAGCAGGTCCAGCGGAAGCCGGTCCGGCGACCATAGCAGGGTACGGTAAAGACCGAAGACGCCGGGGCGCAGGTAGGGCGACCAGTGACAGATCCGCCGGGCAGGCGGTGCGATGTCATGGCCCAGCCGCGCCAGTGCGGCCAGGGCGCGCGGATCGTCAAGGCGCAGGGTGACAAGATTGCCCTGACCGGGCAGACCCGCCCCGAGGCTGCGGTCGCCGCGGCCTTGCGCAGGGACCAGGCTTTCCAGAATGAGGTCAAACAGAGCGTTCTCGCCCGAGGTGACGCTGATCACCTCGGTTCTGCCGCCATGCGGCGATGCGAGCACCCGCCGCGCCTGGCTTTGATAGGCGGCGGGGTTCAGCAGCAGCACACGGCCAAGCCCGGCTGGCCCGCGCATCCTGTCCATGGCTGACAGAACGACACGCGCGCCCATCGAATGGGCCATCGCCTGCAACGGGCGGTGCGGGGCGATCCGGTGCAGCGCCGCGACCAGCCGTGCCAGCGCCTGACCGGCATCGGCGGCATTGTCCCAGGCGCGGCGCAGCGGCCCCATGCCCTGCCAGCCGAAGGCCACGGCGCGGAGCGGCTGACCCGGCGCAAGGCCCAGCCCGCGCGGCCAGCTGACCGCCTTGGGATCGCGCACCGACGGGGCGAGCGACAGGATATGACGATGCGGGCAATCCTCGCCCCGGCCGGGGGCGAATCTGTAGCCATGCACCATGATCACGATCGGCCCGTCGCCCGCGGCCAGCGGCCCCGCCTCGGCGCAAAGGTCAAGGGCGCCTGCCGGGACGCCGGTGTCGGGTGCGTTGATCTGCAGCAGTGGCATCGCGCTGTCCCCACAAGATCTTGTGCCGCCTGGGTAGCGCAGAGGTGTGACCAGCGGATGAAGCCAACGTGACGGCGCTGTAACGCCTGTGTTGGCCCCTTGCGGCCAGTTGACGATGCCCCGTCACAGGCGTATCAGGCGCGTGTGGCGATTTGTTACCGGATTGCGGGCCACGTTAAACACACCGCTAAAGAGGTCAGGATGAGGGAACCCCCTTTCGCTTGACCGCGACGGGGGTTTTTTTATTCGGGCCCGAGGGCCCCATGGAGAACGAGATGAGCAAGGACTGGAACAAGCGGACCACATTGGTGCATGGCGGGATCCGCCGGTCGCAGTACAACGAGGTGTCCGAGGCGATCTTTCTGACGCAGGGCTTCGTCTATGACAGCGCCGAACAGGCCGAGGCGCGGTTTCTCAAGGCAGGCGCCGACGAGTTCATCTATGCCCGCTATGGCAACCCGACCGTGGCCATGTTCGAGGACCGGATCGCCGCGCTGGAAGGGGCCGAGGATGCCTTTGCCACAGCCTCGGGCATGGCGGCCGTGTCGGGCGCACTGACCGCGATGCTGCGGGCGGGCGATCACGTTGTGGCGGCCAGGGCGCTGTTCGGGTCATGCCTCTATATCCTCGAGGAAATCCTGACCCGCTACGGGGTCGAGGTGACGCTGGTCGATGGCACCGATCTTGACCAGTGGCGCGCCGCGATGCGCCCGGGCACAAAGGTGGCGTTTTTCGAGTCGATCTCGAACCCCACGCTTGAGGTGATCGACATCGCCGCGGTGGCCGACATCGCCCATGCGGTGGGCGCGACCGTGGTGGTCGACAACGTGTTCTCAACCCCCGTCTTTTCGCGCGCGATCGCACAGGGCGCCGATGTGGTGATTTATTCCGCGACCAAGCATATCGACGGGCAGGGCCGCGCGCTGGGCGGCGTGATCCTGGGCCGGCGCGATTTCATCCGCGGCACGGTCGAGCCCTACATGAAACACACCGGTGGCGCGATGAGCCCCTTCACCGCCTGGATCATGCTGAAGGGTCTGGAAACCATGGACCTGCGCGTGCGCGCCCAGGCCCAGACGGCCCTGGCCGTGGCCGAGGCGCTGCAGGATCACCCCAAGCTG
>JAJLKH010000023.1:0-30219 GCA_033839205.1 Rhodobacterales bacterium
TGGCCGCAGCGAGTATCCGCATCGCGCAGCCCGGCAGACCGGGGCAGCAGGCTTTTGAGAAAGACCGATGTGTGCACCTGGCCTTTCATGATCGCGTCCACCTCGCCCTTGCGGGCCAGTTCCGCGGCCCGCTGGCCTGCAGCCGCGCCGGGGGCATGGATCAGGCGCAGGGCGGCGATATCCCAGCCGATCTGTTCGGCGACCTGCCGGATCTTGGGCGCGTCGCCGATCAGCACCGGATGGGCAAGACCCGCCTGGGCCGCTTCGCGGATCCCTTCGAGAGCATTCACGCTGCCGGCATTGACCAGCGCCACGCGCGGCACGGGCAACCCGCGCGCCTGATCCAGAAGGCGGCGCGGTGCATCTGCCGTGATCGGGGACAGGAAGGGAAATGGTTCTCTCATCACGGGCTCAATCGAGCATGGCTTTGCATTTTAGGCAAGCGTTCAGGACGAACGTTCCACCCCTGCGGCGAACGAGGTGCAGGCCCTCCGCCGGAGATGCCTCCGGCGGGGATATTTGCGGCAAGAAGAAACGCGGTTGCGCCCTGGCGTGCCACCGGCGGTCAGGCGGGTTGCTGCGGCCGCATGTCGGCGGCCGAAATACCCGCCACAGGCACCGGTTTCTTCATGGCGTCGCGGCGGAACGGCTCGCCGAGTTCCTGGTTGATCAAGGCCTCGATCAGCGTGGTCTTGCCATGCTGCATCTGGTCTTCGATCGCGCGGGTCAGGGCCGCGCGCAGCTCGTCCATGGTTTTTGCCTGAACGCCCTGCAAGCCGCAGGCGCGCGCGATTCCGGCATAGCTGACCTGCTCGTCCAGTTCGGTGCCGACGAAATTGTCGTCATACCACAGGGTCGAGTTGCGCTTTTCCGCGCCCCACTGGTAGTTGCGGAAAACCACCATGGTGATGGCGGGCCATTCCGGGCGGCCGATCGCAGTCAGTTCGGTGACGGCGATGCCGAAGGCGCCATCGCCCGCAAACCCCACCACGGGCGTATCGGGGCAGCCGATCTTGGCGCCGATGATCGAGGGCAGGCCGTAGCCGCAGGGGCCGAAGAGGCCGGGCGCCAGGTATTTGCGCCCTTCCTCGAAGGCGGGATAGGCGTTGCCGATAGCGCAGTTGTTGCCGATGTCGCTACTGATGATCGCCTCGCGCGGCAGCGCCGACTGGATCGCGCGCCAGGCCATTCGGGGGCTCATCCAGTCGGGCTTGTCGGCGCGGGCGCGCTGGTTCCAGGTGGTGCCGGGATCGTCGTCTTCGTGATCCATCGAGGAGAGTTGCTGTGCCCACTGGGACTTGGTCTGCGCGATCAGCGCCTTGCGGTCTGCGCGGCCTTCATCGCCAGCCGCCGGGGCAAGCTTTTCAAGGATCGAGGTCGCGACCTTTTTCGCGTCGCCAACGATGCCGACGCTGACCTTCTTGGTCAGGCCGATCCGGTCGGGGTTGATGTCGACCTGGATGATCTTTGCAGTCTTGGGCCAATAGTCGATCCCGTAGCCCGGCAAGGTCGAGAAGGGATTGAGCCGCGTGCCCAGGCACAGCACCACATCGGCCTTTGCAATCAGCTCCATCCCTGCCTTGGACCCATTGTAGCCCAGCGGTCCGGCGAACAGCGGGTGCGATCCGGGGAAGGCATCATTGTGCTGGTAGCCCACGCAGACCGGCGCATCGAGCCGTTCGGCCAGCGCCATGGAGGCGGGGATCGCCCCTGCCAGCACAACGCCTGCCCCGTTCAGGATCACCGGAAACCGTGCGGAAGACAGCAGGTCGGCGGCGCGCTGCACCGCCTCTTCGCCGCCGCCGGGGCGTTCGAAGGTGACCATTTCGGGCAGTTCGATGTCGATCACCTGCGTCCAGTAATCGCGCGGCATGTTGATCTGCGCCGGGGCCGACATGCGGCGCGCGTTCAGGATCACGCGGTTCAGCACCTCGGCCACGCGGGCGGGGTCGCGCACCTCTTCCTGGTAGGCGACCATGTCCTTGAAGAGGGCCATCTGCTCGACCTCCTGGAAGCCGCCCATGCCGATCGTCTTGTTGGCGGCCTGCGGGGTCACCAGCAGCAAGGGGGTATGGTTCCAGTAGGCGGTTTTCACGGCGGTGACGAAATTGGTAATGCCGGGACCGTTCTGGGCGATCATCATCGACATCTTGCCCGTGGCGCGGGTGTAGCCATCGGCCATCATCCCGCCGGATCCTTCATGCGCGCAATCCCAGAAGGTGATGCCGGCGCGCGGGAACAGGTCGGAAATCGGCATGAAGGCCGAACCGATAATGCCGAAGGCATGTTCGATCCCGTGCATTTGCAGGGTTTTCACGAAAGCTTCTTCGGTTGTCATCTTCATGGGACAGCTCCGGTCATGGGGAAGGGGCCACTGCGGGCCTTTGGGTCAGATTAGGCGGCAGGCAAAGGTGGCAATAGGGCCAGTTGAGGCCCTCAGTTAGGTCCAGGACGGGTTGCGTGCCGCATCCTGCATCGCTGTCGCGACAAGGCGCACACCTTCGCCGATCCGCGCGGCCGGGATCGAGGAATAGGCCAGCCGGTAGAAATGCGCCGGTGGGATGGCATCCGCGAAGAACGGCGCGCCCGGTTCGATCAGAACCCCCGCGCCCCGCAGGTCAAGGGCGAGCCGCCCGGTATCGACACCCTCGGGCGCGCGCATCCAGATGCTGGAGCCGCCGAAGGTGCCACGCCCCGCGATGGTCAGACCCTGGCGCTGGATCGCCTCTTCCAGGACCTTGCGGCGCTCGGCAAGGGTGCGGGCCATGCGGCGGATCTGCGCATCATAATGGCCCAGTGACAGGAAATAGGCGGCGGTGCGCTGAATATGGCCGGGCGGGTGGCGCAGCACGCTGGCGCGCAGGGCGCGCGCCTCGCGGATGAAGGCCTCGGACCCGACCAGATAGCCCAGCCGCAGGCCCGGAAACAGCGACTTGGAGAAACTGCCGACATAGATCACGCGCCCTTCGCCATCGAGGGATTTCAGGGCTGGCGACGGGGGCGAGAGATAGGACATCTCGAACTCGTAATCATCTTCGACGATGATCGCATCCAGCGCGCGGGCGCGATCCAGCAAGGCGGTGCGGCGCGCCATCGGCATGGTCGCGGAGGTGGGGCATTGGTGGCTGGGCGTGGTAAAGATGACATCCGTGCCATCCGGGATCGCATCGGGCGGCAGGCCATCGGCATCAACGGCAACAGGGGCCAGACGGCAGCGCGATTGCGTCAGGATATCGCGCAGCGCGTGGTAGCAGGGGTTTTCGATCGCGGCCAGGCGCCGCTGGGTCAGCAGCACCTGCGCGGTCAGCCACAGGGCATTCTGCGCGCCCAGCGTCACGAGGATTTCAGATGGTCGCGCCACGATCCCGCGACGGGGCAAGGTGTGGCGGGCAATGAATTCGACCAGTTTCGGATCGTCCTGATCGTAGTAGTCCGTGGTCAGGGCCGTGAAATCGCGCGCCCCCAGCGCTTGCAGGGCGCAGAGCCGCCAGTTGGCGTGATCAAAGAGCGATGGGTCGGCCTGACCATAGATGAAGGGAAAGCGGAAACTGGCCCAGTCCTGCGGTTTTACCGGGGTCGAGCCGCCGGTGAACCGCTGACCTATGGCGCGGGTCCAGTCCACGGTGTCGCTGCGGCTGGGCGCGGCGGGTGACGGTGGCGGTTCCGGCGCATTGTCGGACACGAAATAACCGGATCGCCCCTTGGCCGCGAGGTAGTCATTGGCCAGCAACTCGGTATAGGCGAGCGTGACGGTGATGCGGCTGATGCCCAGGTGTGATGCCAGTTTCCGGGTCGAGGGCAGCTTTTCCCCGCGCCGGAAGCGCCCCGACAGGATGCCGCCCGCGATCATCTGCTGGATGCGCGCCTGCAATGTGCCCTGGGCCGCCGGATCCAGGAAAAAGGTTTCGACAGGTATGACCATGCGCATAGCTTATGCTGGACCTAACGGTCAGGTAAACTGGTCTTATCCTCGCAAGGCTTGTCCAAATCACGCCGACAGGGGATGCTGCGGCGGCGCAGGGATCACAAGAGGGAACGCCAGATGATTGCCGTGATATTCGAAGTCACCCCGAAAGAGGGGATGAAACAGCCCTACCTGGACATGGCCGCAAAGATGCGCCCGCTGGTCGAGCAGATGGAAGGTTTCATCAGCGTCGAGCGGTTCCAGAGCCTGACCAACCCCGACAAGCTTTTGTCGATCTCGTTTTTCGAGGATGAGGCCGCGTTGGACAGGTGGCGGCAACTGCCCGAACATCGCGGCGCGCAGAAAGCGGGGCGCGGCCAGATGTTTGCGGATTACCGGCTGAAGGTGCTGCATGTGATGCGCGATTACGGCAAGACGGACCGCGCGCAGGCGCCCGATGACAGCAAGGCGCTGCACGGATAGGGGCAATGAAAAAGGGCGCGGGATTGACCCGCGCCCTGTTGTTGACTGCTTGACCGGGCTTAGCCGAAAACGCGGGTCAGCGCGCCGTCCACACCTTCGATGATCTGGTCGATGTCATCCCTTGTGGCAATCAGCGCGGGGCTGAAGCAAAGCGTATTGTTCAGGCCGGGCAAGGACCGGTTGGTCGCCCCGATGATGATGCCCTGCGCCATGCAATCGGCGGTGACCATCTGCACGCGCTTTTCGGCCATTGGTTCGCGCGTGGTGCGGTCCGCCACCAGTTCCGCGCCCAGGAACAGGCCCTTGCCGCGCACGTCGCCGATGACGGCATGCTTGTCCTTCAGCTCGGCCAGGCGGTCCAGCATATAGTGGCCCATCCTGGTGGTATTCTCGAGCAGGCCCTCTTCCTCGATGATGGCCATATTCTCAAGCGCTGCGGCGGGGCCTGCGGTACAGCCGCCGAAGGTCGAGATGTCGCGGAAATAGTTCAGCGGATCGGTTGCATCGTCCTTGAACATGTCAAAGACAGCCTCGGTCGTCACGAGGCAGGCGATGGCGGCGTAACCGGATGCCACACCCTTGGCCATTGTGACCATGTCCGGCTGGATGCCGTAGTGCTGATAGCCAAACCATGTGCCGGTCCGGCCCACGCCGCAGACAACCTCGTCGATATGCAGCAGCACGTCATACTTGCGGCAGATTTCCTGCACGCGCTGCCAGTAGCCTTCGGGCGGGGTGATCACGCCGCCGCCTGCGGTCACCGGTTCAAGGCAGATGCCGCCCACGGTGTCCGGTCCCTCTGCAAGGATCACGGCTTCGATCTGGTTGGCAGCCCATTCGCCGTAATTCTCGACCGGCGCGCCCTGATCGGCGGCGCGGTATTCAAGGCAATGGGGCACACGGACGAAACCGGGTGCGAAGGGGCCATACTGTGCATTGCGCTCGTCCTGACCGCCTGCGGACAGGCAGCCGATGGTCGTGCCGTGGTAATCGCGGTCACGGTAAAGGATCTTGTGCTTCTTGCCGCCGTAACGCTTGTGCGCGATCTGGCGGATCATCTTGAAGGCTTTCTCGTTCGCCTCGGACCCCGAGTTGCAGTAGTAGACGCGGCTCATGCCCGGCATCTTTTCGATCAGCCGCTCCGAGAACATCGCCCCCGGAATCGACCCGGCGGAGCCTGCAAAATAATTCAGCTTGATCAGCTGGTCGCGCACCGCATTGGCGATCCGTTCACGGCCGTAGCCCACGTTCACGGTCCAGACGCCACCGGACACGGCATCCAGATGTTCCTTGCCCTTCTGGTCCCAGACGCGCATCCCCTTGCCCTCGACGATGATCCGGGGATCGGTCGTTTCATAGGGTTTGTGCTGGCTCAGGTGGTGCCACACATGGGCGCGGTCGGCGTCCACAACAGCCTGAATGTCATTGTCGAACTTGCCGTCCATCATCTTGGCGCTCCATCTGTCTGCATGAAAAATCTGCCCGCGGAAACGCAGGCCATCCCGGGCAGTATCACACGCAAAAGGTGGTAAAGAAATAGGGCCACATCAACCAGTTCATTAAGGCCAGATTGTGCGGCTTTTCATGCCTGCGTTTTGGGCGCCCGCGTCAAAATGTTGAAGATAAACTGAAAACTTCGTTCCGATTGACTTAAAAGGCTTCGCTTGACAGCCGGAGGTGGTTTGAAGGCCTAGAAAATCATTGATCGGAATCGGCTTTTCCAGTCCGATGATCCCTGCGGGCGGGTGCCCATGTTTTCGGCATTCGACACCCCGCGCCAGAATCGACAGACCACCGCAAACAGGTGGCGTAACCGACAGGAGATAGGGATGACACCAAAAGCAAAATTGCTGGGGGCCGTTGCCGGCCTTGCGATGAGTGCCATGACGACTGCCGCCATGGCCGAGGAAATCACCGTGGCCTACTTCACCGAATGGCCGATGCCGTTCCAGTATGCCAAGGAAATGGGAACCTATGACGAGGTCATGGGCGTCAAGGTCAACTGGCGCGCCTTTGACACCGGCACCGCGATGAGCGCTGCGATGGCTTCGGGCGATGTGCAACTGTCCGTCAGCCAGGGCGTGCCGCCCTTCGTGGTGGCGACCAGCGCGGGTCAGGACCTGAAGATCGTCGATGTTGCGGTATCCTATGCCGACAACGACAACTGCGTTGTCGCCAGCGCGCTGGAGATCGACAAGACCAGCGCCGCCGACCTGGCCGGCAAGAAGGTCGCCGTGCCGCTGGGAACGGCCGCGCATTATGGCTTTCTCAAGCAGATGTCCCATTTCGGCGTCGATCTGGCCAGTCTTGAGATCGTGAACATGGCACCCCCGGAAGGCGCCGCCGCCATCGCCCAGGGCGCTGTCGACATGTTCTGCGGCTGGGGCGGTTCGCTGCGCCGCGCCAAGGAGCATGGAAATGTCCTGCTGACCGGGGCCGAGAAAGAGGCGCTGGGCATCCTTGTCTTCGACGTGACCAGCGCGCCGGCGGCCTTCGTGGCCGAAAACCCCGACCTGGTGGCCAAGTTCCTGAAGGTCACGGCTGATGCCAACGCGATGTGGGCCGACCCCGCGAACCGCGACAAGATGCTGCCTGTGATCGCCAAGGATGCGGGTATGGACCTGGATGCGACCGCCGCCACGATCGATACTTTCGTGTTTCCCACCGTGGCCGAACAGCTGGACGCCAAATGGCTGGGCGGTGGCGCGCAGGAATTCATGAAAGGCGTGGCACAGGTCTTTGTCGAGGCGGGCAGCATTCCCGCCGCGCTTGACGACTACTCTGACCGGGTGGCAACAGGGCCCTTGGCCGCGGCGCAGGGCATGTGACGCAAGACCGGGGCAGGACGGCCTGTTGCAGCTGTTTTGCCCCGCGCGTGCTATTGGCGGGGCATGCTCTGCCTTGTCCCGGCCGGATGCCTCCGGCGGGGATATTTTCGGCAAGAAGAAACCGGTCGGCTGAAGGTCCCTTGCGGGGCGCAGCACGGAACCGGACCTGAACACGGGAAGGGGCGGAAGGTGTCGACGCTTTCCATCGACAATATTTCGATGCGGTTCGATCTGCCGAATGGCAGTCACGTGCAGGCGCTGCGCGATGTCAGCCTGACGCTGAAAACCGGCGAGTTGCTGAGTGTGCTGGGACCTTCGGGGTGCGGCAAGACCACGCTGCTGAATATCGTTGCGGGTTTCCTGGCCCCCACCGAGGGTCAGATCACGCTGAACGGGGCAAGGGTGCGGGGCCCCGCGGCCGAACGCGGCATGGTGTTCCAGCAAGGCGCGTTGTTCGAATGGATGAGCGTGCGCGACAACGTCAGCTTTGGCCCGCGGATGGCCGGCCAGCGCGAGGCGCAGTGGAAAGCGACCGTGGATCACCTGCTGGACGTGGTGGGCCTGCGCGATTTCAAGGAAAAATCGGTTTATGAGCTGTCGGGTGGCATGCAGCAGCGCGTGGCGCTGGCCCGTTGTCTTGCCAATGATCCCGACGTGATCCTCATGGACGAGCCCTTGGGCGCGCTGGATGCGCTGACGCGCGAGAAGATGCAGGGGCTTGTGCTGAAGCTGTGGAAGGAAACCGGCAAGACGATCATCCTGATCACCCATTCCGTCGAGGAGGCCTTGCTGCTGGGTGAGCGATTGCTGGTGATGGCCCCCAGACCGGGGCGGATCCACCGCGAATACCGGCTGCCCTTCGCCGAGATGGGCGTGGGCCAGGACCTGCGCAGTGTGAAGAAGCACCCGGATTTCGCGACCAAGCGGGAAGAGATACTGAGCATGATCTGGGACATGGAGGAAGAGATCATGGGCCGCACCGAGGAGGCAGGCGCATGATTCCGCTGATCATCTATCTGACGATTTTCGTGGGCAGCTTCATCCTGATCCGGGTGGGACTGCGCCGGTTGCGCGAGCGGCATGATTTCACCTCGCTCAAGACCGTGACATTCGGTGATGAAAGCGCCGTGCGCGCCGACCGCGCGGCCAGCATCATCTCGGTCCTTGCGATTTTCCTGCTGTGGGGGGCCTTCACGGGCAGCAAATGGGTGCCGTTCCATGCGCCGGGGCCTTTCACCGGCGAGGCGCAGTTCACCTATACGGTCGAAGGGCCGGATGGGGCGCGTGACGACGCGACGGTCTTTGCTCGAGTGAATCCCGCGGGCGAAAACGCGCCCGCCCCGGACGCGGCCCCCGGAGACGGCTTTGCCCGCAACGATGCCGTGGTCGTGGGGGCCTGGCGGTCCGTGCTGGTGACCTGGGATGACAATGACGAGATCACCCGCGCGGATGGCGCCAAGGTTGTCGCGATCGAGGGCACGCCCGTCGAGGCCGGTGGCACGGTCGACACGCAGGCGGGGCGCGTGACGGTCACGTCGCGCGGCACGCTGAACTATTCCCCGCCGCGCGGGTTGCAGATGGAGCCGATCTGGTTGCCCCCGCCCGAGGCCGTGGTGGCCCGCGTCGCCGAAATCGCCGCGACCGGTTACCAGAATTTCACCCTTTGGGAGCATCTGGGCTGGTCGCTGTTCCGTGTCATCGCGGGTTTCGTGCTGGGGGCGCTGGTGGGGATCCCGCTGGGCTATGCGATGGGTCTGTCCGACTGGTTTCGTGGCTGGTTCGACCCCATCGTGGAATTCATGCGTCCGGTGCCGCCACTGGCCCTGATTCCGCTGGTGATCATCTGGGCGGGCATCGGTGAGGCCGGAAAGATCATCCTGCTGTTTCTGGCCGCGCTCTGGATCATGACCATCGCGGCACGGGCGGGCGTTTCGGGCGTGGCGATTTCCAAGGTCCACGCGGCCTATTCGTTGGGGGCCAGCAAATGGCAGATCCTGCGCCATGTGATCGTGCCGAATTCCCTGCCCGAGATTTTCACCGGCGCCCGCGTGGCGATGGGGGTGTGCTGGGGCACGGTCGTGGCGGCCGAGCTGGTCGCCGCCGAAAAGGGGGCGGGCATGATGATCATGGTCGCAAGCCGATTCCAGCTGACCGATGTGGTGATCATGGGGATCATCCTGATCGGGATCATCGGCTATGGTATCGACATCCTGATGCGGATGGCGGAAAAGTGGCTTGTGCCCTGGAAAGGGCGCGTCTGAACCAGCGCCCCGCCCGGGGCGCGCGTGACAACGCAGCCTTGATGGAAGACCCGCAATGACCCCAGAGGACCGCGCATTTCTGGCGTCCATGTTCGAGGCTGCCGTAGCGGCCGCAGACCCCCGCAAGGCGCTTGCCGCGCATCTGCCCGACCGGCCCAAGGGGCGCACAGTGGTGATCGGTGCCGGAAAGGGCGCGGCACAGCTTGCCGCCGCATTCGAGGATCTTTGGGAAGCGCCTGTCGAAGGGGTCGTGGTCACGCGCTATGGCTATGCCTGCGCCACCCGCCACATCCGTGTGCTTGAGGCGGCGCATCCCGTGCCGGACCAAGCAGGTCTGGCCGCGTCGGAGGCGCTGTTTCAGGCGGTCGCCGGGCTGGGACCCGACGATCTGGTGGTGGCGCTGGTCTGCGGGGGCGGTTCCGCATTGCTTGCGGCGCCCGCCGAGGGTTTGACCCTGGCCGATGAGGTTGCTCTGAATGAAACCTTGCTGGCCTCGGGCGCGCCCATCGGGGCGATGAACGCGATCCGCAAGCAGTTCAGCCGGATCAAGGGGGGGCGGCTTGCGCTGGCCGCGCATCCCGCAAGGGTGGTCAGCCTGATCGTGTCGGATGTTCCGGGTGACGATCCTGCGCAGGTGGCTTCCGGCCCGACTGTCGCGGACAGGGTGGACCGCGACAGGGCGCGCGCGGCGCTGCGCGATCACGGCATTGCCCTGCCCGAACGGCTGGCGCGTTTTCTGGATGAGACGGCCGAAGATGCCCCGCTGCCGGACGATCCGCGGCTTGCCGGCAACGAGGTTCATGTGATTGCCTCGGCCGCGCGGTCGCTGGAGGCCGCGGCAGAGGTTGCAGGTGCTGCAGGTGTTTCGGCTGTCATCCTGTCCGACGCGATAGAGGGCGAGGCCCGGGAAGTGGCCCGCATGCACGCGGCCATGGCCCGCGAGGTGGCAAGCCGGGGCCGCCCGTTCGCGCCGCCCGTGGTCATGCTGTCGGGTGGTGAGACAACTGTCACGATCCGCGACAAGGCCGGGCGCGGCGGGCGCAATTCCGAGTTTCTGTTGGCATTCGCGCTTGCTGTCGAAGGTTGCGCCGGTATCAGCGCGCTGGCGGCCGATACCGACGGAATCGACGGATCCGAGGATAACGCGGGTGCCTTTGCGGACGCAGAGACGGCAACGCGCATGCGCGCGGCCGGGCATGATCCCGCCGTCACGCTGGCGGCACATGATGCATGGTCGGCTTTCGATGCCGTGGGCGAGTTGTTCGTGACCGGGCCGACAGGCACCAATGTCAACGATCTGCGCGCCATCCTGATCCGGGGCTGACCCAGCATTGCAGCGAAAGCCGTGGCGCCGGGGGAAAGCCCCTATGCGCTATTCGGTGTTCAGAAGAACCGCTTCGACCCGGCGGTTTGCCTCGCGCCCGGCGGCGGTGGTGTTCGGGGCGATCGGAGAGAGATAGCCCATACCTTCGGCTTCCAGTTGCCCCGCCGGGATGCCGTAATCCCGGATCAGGCGGTCACGTACCGCGGATGCGCGTTGACGCGACAGAGCGATATTGCCCGACAAGGCGCCGACCGCATCCGTATGGCCCACCAATGCCACGCGGCGCGACGGATCGGCCCGCAGGAAAGCCGCCAGGCTGTCCAGCGAGGCTGTGCTGCCCGGCGTCAATTGGGACGAACCTGTCTGGAAAGTGAGGTCGGACAGGATGACATGACCGCGCTGGTTCAGGCTTTCGGCCAGCGAAAGAGAGGTCTGCGGCGCGCGAAGGTTGTCGTTCTGCAACGCGTTTTGCGGCGTTGGCGGTTCCGTCTGGTCGTCGGGCGAGGCCAAGGCGGCCTCGTCCGGGCGCATGACGCGCAGGGCGTCTGCGGCGCTGGCCGAGGTGACGCGGATCATCTGCACGAACCCGGCATTCGAAGAGGCGCTGACCAGCAGGCCCAGATGATCCTGTTCGTTGCGCGCGGCCGACAGAAAGCGGAAGTCGGTCAGATCCACGTACATGTCCGGCGCGGGCAGAACCTCGGTCGCGAAGCGGAAATCGAAACCGCCGCAGGATGACGCGTGACATTCGAAAATCGTCTCGTAGCCTGCTGCGATGATCTGATCGCGGATCGGCGCGAAGATCTGCAGCGTCGTCAGCGCCTGGCCCGGTATGCGAAAGACCTGCCGTTCGACCTGCCCTTCAAGCTCGATGACCGGCAATGCGCCGCCAGCGAAAGGGCCTGTGGCCAGCGCATGGCTGTCCGGTGCGGTCACAACGCGGGTGGTCAATTGGCTGCTGAAGGGCAAGGTCAGGTCCAGCGCCGCCGCCGGGCTGACCAGGGCCGCCCCGAGGATCAGCGCCATGGCCGGGCCGCGCATCTGCGAGAGGCGGTTCGTCCTCATCCCGTCAGATCACCTGAACTGTGCATGATACTCGTCATTGGGGCGCATGTCCGTGGCCGAGGCGACCCGGTTGGTCATGTTGTAGAAGGCCGCGACATTGGCGATGTCCCAGATGTCACGGTCCGTGAAACCGACATCGCGCAGCGCCTGTCGGTGATGTTCCTCGATCGTGGCCGAGGCGGTCGTGACCAGCGCCGCGAAATCCAGCATTGCGCGTTGCCGCGCATCCAGCGGCGCCACGCGGTAGTTCATCACCAGCATCTCGCCTAGCTTGGGATCGCCTGACAGCTGCCGCACGGCTGCGCCATGGGCGGTCAGGCAATAGAAGCAGCGGTTGATCGAGGACACGGTGACCGCGATCATCTCGCGCTCCAGTTTGCTCAGGCCGCTGTCGGCCAGCATCAGGTCATTGTAGAGCGCGGAAAAGGTGTTCAGCTTGTCGATGTCGAAAGCATGGGCGCGCAGCACGTTCGGCACCATGCCCAGCTTGTCCTGACAGATGTCGAAATATTTCTGCGTGGCGGGCGGCAGCGGATCGACTTGCGGCAGGTCGAGGGCGGTGGGCTGGTCTTTGGTGCTCATTCTGGGCTCATTTCACGTCATCTGGATGTTTGCGGTAGTGATACTGTCCCACAAGCGCCATCCCGAGGGAAGCATAGAGCGCATTGGCCGCCGTGTTGGCCTGTGTGCAGACCACGGCAATATGGCTGGCCCCGTTGTCGCGTGCCCAGAAGGCGGCAAGCCGCATGAACCAGCCTGCCATGCCCTGTTTGCGCTGATGCGGCAGCACCTCGACCGCGTGGACCATGGCGATCCCATCATGAATGGCGACAAACGCGGTGCCGCCGGGATGATCGTTGAGCCGCCCGAGGATCGAGGTCTTGGGCCCCTTGGCCCTGTGCATGACCGCCAGCCGCCCCGGACCTATTCCACCCTTGGCCCAGATGTCGATCTGGATGGCCAGCGGTTCCCATACGCAGAAGGCCGTCACCGGCGGGGGACGGCGTGTCGCCACCCCATCGACCGGGGCGAGGTAGAGATTGACCGGATCGATGATGACATAGCCACGATCCGCAAGCAGGGTATCGAGGCTGTCGTCGCCAGCCCTGATCTGGAACAGGCGGGGCTGTCCCATGGCCTGCATCGCGGCTTCGGCGGCATCGATCTCCTGTGGCGTGACAGGACCAAGCGCCGTGGCCGCCGATACACGCTGCCCGCCGCCATCCCCGCGCCGCAGCAGGATCCGACCCTGCTGGCGCGTCTCGGCGGCGGGCCAGGTGCCGTCGATCACGTCATAAAGCTGCGCCAGGTCCGGCGTCATGCGGGAAACAGGGCCGACAGTTCCGCCATCGCGGCATCAACGCGCGCGCCGTCCTGTCCCCGGATCACGATATTGGCGCCATAGACACCGTTGAGTTGGAACGGATAGGACCCCATCGACAGATCAGGGTAGCGTTGGGCCAGATCGGCCAGCGGACCGGCGATATCGCCTTCGCCCCTCTGGATGCGCAGGGTCTGCGACAGCAGCGGCTTGCCGCCGGTCAGGGTCGGCAGGATCGAGGCGACCATGGCCTGAAAGACCGAGGGCACGCCCGCCATGACATGCACGTTGCCGACCGTGAAACCCGGCGCTGTCGAGACCGGGTTCTCGATCAGGGTGGCCCCGTCGGGGATACGGGCCATGCGCAGCCGCGCGGCGTTCAGTTCGCTTCCCGTGCGGGCGTAATGGGCGGCCAGAAGCGCGCGCGCATCCTCGCGCACGTCGATATGACGCCCGAAGGCCTGGGCGATGCAATCCGCCGTGATGTCATCATGCGTGGGCCCGATCCCGCCCGAGGTGAAGACATGGGTATAGGCTGCGGACAGGGCCTTGACCGCTGCGATGATCGCCGCCGCGTCATCACTGACCACGCGCACCTCGCGCAGGTCGATACCGACCTTGGTCAGTTCGCCCGCCAGGTAATGCATGTTGCTGTCACGGGTGCGGCCCGACAGGATCTCGTCCCCGATCACGATCATGGCGGCGGTTGGGTTGGTCATGGCGCTGTCCTTGAAACATTCGATGACCCGGTATAGGCCCAAGCCCATGCGCTTTCCAACCCCTCTGCTGCCGGCCCGGCTGATCCGTCGCTACAAGCGGTTCCTGGCCGATGTCGTGCCGGAAACCGGCCCCGATGCGGGGCAGGAGGTGGTCGCGCATTGCCCCAATCCCGGCTCGATGCTGGGGTTGGCAGATCCGGGCACAAGAATCTGGCTGGAGCGCAACGAAGATCCGAAGAAAAAGCTGCGATACGGCTGGCGGCTGGTGGATCATTGCGATGGCCACTTCACGGGGATCGATACGGCCTGGCCCAACCGGATGCTGCGCGCGGCATTCGAGGCGCGTGCCGTGCCTGCGCTTGCGGCCTATGGCACGGTTCTGCCGGAACAACGTTATGGCACCTCCAGCCGTGTCGATTTCCTGTTGCGCGAACAGGGCCTGCCCGATGCCTATGTCGAGGTGAAAAGCGTGACCCTCAGCCGTCAGGACGGGTTGGCGGAATTTCCCGACAGCGTGACCGCGCGAGGCGCGAAACATCTGGGCGAGCTGGCTGACGTGGCGCGGCAAGGGCATCGCGCAATCCTGTTCTATCTTGTGCAGCGCAGCGATTGCACCCGTTTCGGGCTGGCCCACGACATCGATCCGGCCTATGCCGCCGCCGCATCGGCCGCGCAGGTGGCCGGTGTCGAGGTGATCTGCCATGCCTGCGACCTGAGCCCTGAGGGGATCGGATTGTCACACCCGGTGACCGCTGCCCTTGGCGACACTGGCAACTTGCGATAAATCGGCCTAAATAAAGGCAAAACGTATTTTCAGGACGGAGCCCCGGTTTGAACGATCAGCATCGCGGCCGCCTTACACGGGATGGCATCCGAATTCACGAAGCCGGCGACTTTGCCGGGATGCACCGCGCCGGACAGGTGGCGGCCACCATTCTGGACGAGATCGCGGAACATGTGCAGCCCGGTATCACCACCGGCGAGCTGGACCGGATCATCGAGGACAAGGTCGAGGCGGCGGGCGCGAAATCGGCCACGATCGGTTACAAGGGCTACCAGCATGCCAGCTGCATAAGCCTGAACCACGTTGTCTGCCATGGCATCCCCGGCGACAAGAAGCTGAAGGACGGCGATATCCTCAACATCGACGTGACGGTGATCGTTGACGGATGGTTTGGCGATACCAGCCGCATGTATGCGGCAGGGGCGCTGTCGCGCAAGGCCGAGCGCCTGGTCCAGGTGACCCATGATGCGCTGATGCTGGGGATCGAGGCGGTCAAGCCCGGCAACACGTTCGGCGATATCGGCCATGCGATCCAGTCCTTCGTCGAGGGGCATCGCATGAGCGTGGTGCGTGATTTCTGCGGACATGGCCTGGGGCGCGTCTTTCATGCGCCGCCCAATGTGCTGCACTATGGCCGGCCAGGCACGGGACCCGTGCTTGAGGAAGGGATGTTCTTCACCATCGAGCCGATGGTGAACCTTGGCCGTCCCGAAACCAAGGTGCTGGCCGATGACTGGACGGCCGTGACGCGCGACAAGTCGCTGAGCGCGCAGTTCGAGCATTCTGTCGGTGTCACGGCGACCGGCTGCGAGATCTTTACCCTGTCGCCTGCGGGACGGTTCCACCCCACTTACGGCTGACGCGCTAACCCGCGCTGGCGGAATGCGCTCCGCGCGGGGATATTTGAGGCAAGAAGAAACAGCGGATGCCGCGCCAGTCAGACGGCGGGCATCCGTATGCGGGCGCGCCCAAGGCGTGGATGCAGCCGCCCTGCGATACCCCAGGCCAGCCAGAGCCCCGCACCGCAAGCCATGAAGACCCCAGGCAATGGTGCTGCCAGCAGAACCAGCCATGCGATCCCGGGGGTCAGGATCCCCGACACATCGCGGAAGCTGGAATAGACGGCCGACATCTCGGTCCGTTCCGAAGGCTTGACCGCCATCAGGAAGGGCAGGCCGCCGCAGACATCCAGCAGGATCAGGCAGAAAGACGCCAGCATCAGCAGGCCCACCGCCCCCCAGGGCAGCCACTGGCCGATGCCGGCCGCGATGAACAAGGCGCCCGATGCGAAAAACCCGAAACGCACGGCCGTGCGGATCGAACTGGCCTGGACGAAGCGCAACATCAGCGGCGTCAGGAAAAGCGTGCCATTGGTGATCGACAGCACGAAGCCGCCTGTCGCCTCGCCCAGCCCGGATTGCACGGCGAAGATCGGCAGGTAGACGACATAGACCCACCAGCCGCAGGACCGGATCACGGCGAAAAGCCAGCCCGCGATCAGGCGTGGCTGCGCGAAGAAGCGCCCCAGAAAGGCCAGTGGATTGGGCGCAGGCGCGCGCGCCCGGCTGATCAGCTTGCCATTGCCCAGCCGCATCGACCAGAAGACCGACAGCATGCAAAGGGCCGACACACCGGCGACCACGAAGGGCGCAGGCCGCCAGAGCGCCATCAGCGTCACGCCCAGAACCGGCCCCACGGTCCAGCCGAGGGCGGAATAGAACATCCGCATCGACTCGGCCCGGCCCAGATCGACCCGCGCGATATAATCCAGCACATAGGCGTTGAAACAGACGAAAGTGATCACCGTTGCCAGCGTATTGCAGAGCAGCGCGAACATGATCATGTCCGTGCCACCCAGAACCGCCACGGTGGACCCCAGCACATAGAGCGAGGCCCCGGTCGTATACATCCAGCGCCGCGGCAGGAACCGGTTCAGCCAGGGCACCATCAACCCGCCCAGCAGCGATGTGATCCCGATCATGAAATAGACCTGCGACACGACCTGCGCATCCTGAAGCGCGCGGTACATCTCGAGCGGAAAGACAGAGATCAGGATGCCGCGGGTAATTGCCTCGAACCCCTGGAGGGTCGCGAAACCTCGAACGCCGGGCGCCGGGGCAAAGCGGGTCCAAAGGGGAATGTAACGGGTTGCCATGGATATTCCGGTTCAATGTACCGGCAAGCTGAACCCGCATGGCTGGTCATGCTTGCCCGTTTCCGACTTTGTCGCGCGTCGTCTTTTTGCCCTAGCGCAAGAGGCGCCTCGGACAGCACCCGGCAGGGCTGTGCTTGTCGGGCAAGCCTTTGTTGGATCAGTCCGCGCGCAGCAGGCTGATCACAGTGTCGCCATAGCGGCGGTTTTCCAGCAGGGTAACGCCCGTGGGCGGTGTGATCGCGGCGCTTTCTTCCCAGACGATCAGCGCCCCGGTCGCGATCCAGCCTTGGGCCAGGGCCTGGGTCAGGGCCACTTCTCCCATGCCCTTTGCATAAGGCGGATCAAGAAAGACCAGATCGCAGGGTGCGCCGTCATTCGAGGGCAGGCGGCGCGCATCGCGCTTGATGATCCGCGTTTCGGCACCGGCGTCGCACAGGGCGATGTTCTGCCGGATCAGCGCCAGCGCCTTGGGCCCGTCATCGAGGAATGTGACATGCGCGGCCCCGCGTGACAGCGCCTCGAGCCCCAGCGCACCGGTGCCGGCGAACAGATCGAGGACGCGCGCGCCGGTGATCGGATCGCCGAACCGCCCACCGGCCAGCATGTTGAACAGGCTTTCGCGGGTGCGATCGGTGGTCGGCCGCAGATGCGCGCCGGGATCGCCCTTGCCCAGGGCCGCAAGGGCGCGGCCCCGAAAGCGGCCCGCGACGATCCTCATGCGGGAAGCAGCGATTTCAGGGGGGTGTCGGGATCGCCCACAGCCGCGGGCGCGGGGGATTGACCGGCCTCGATCAGGCGCTTGCCGATCATGTAGGCGCGCGGATCGTTCATCGCATCCACCGCCAGCAGTTCATCACCCCGGAAATACCAGACGGACTGGCTGCCCGGCTTGTCGCCCGGTCGGACCACGGTCTGGTCATAGCCCGCATTCAGCCCCGCGATCTGGAGTTTCACGTCATACTGATCCGACCAGAACCAGGGTTTCGCGACATAGTCCTTGCCCGCGCCCATGATGTTTTCGGCCACGCATTCGGCCTGATCGATCGCGTTCGGCACGCTTTCCAGGCGGATCCGCCGATCTTTCCAGGGAAACGAGGCGCAATCCCCCGCCGCCCAGATCGCCGGGTCGGACGTGCGGCCCTGCGCATCCACCTTGATGCCATTGTCGATCTCCAGCCCGGCGGCCTCGGCCAGCGCGGTGGCGGGGGCGATGCCGACGCCGACGATCACCAGATCGACTGCCAGCTCGGTTCCGTCGCTGAGCCTTGCGCCGGTCACATGTCCTTCGCCCAGCAGGCGGTCCAGCCCGATACCTTCGCGGATGGTTACGCCGTGACCCTGATGGAGGGCGCGGAAATAGTCGGATGTCTCGGGCGCCGCGACCCTTTGCAGGATGCGGTCCGCCATTTCGACCAGTGTCACCTCAAGCCCCCGCTTGGCGGCCACCGCTGCAGCCTCAAGCCCGATATAGCCGCCGCCCACGATCAATGCGCGCTTGCCTGCCACGACATGCGGGGCCATCGCATCGACATCGGCGAGGTCGCGCACCACGAAGACGCCGTCCAGCGCGCCGCCGATGCTGGCGGGCAGGCGCCGCGGATCCGATCCGGTGGCAAGCACAAGGTGATCGTAGGGCATGACCTCGTCATTCAGTGCGATGGTCTGGGCCGTGCGGTCAATCCCGGTGACGCGCGTGTTCAGGCGCAGGTCGATCTGGTGTTCGGCATAGAAGCTTTCAGGACGCAGGAACAACCGGTCCAGCGCCATGTCACCCAGCAGGTAGGCCTTGGAAAGGGGCGGACGCTGGTAGGGGGGCACAGGTTCTGCGCCGATCAGGGTGACGCGTCCATCAAAACCCGAATTCCGCAGCTTGGCGACAAGTGATGACCCGGCTTGCCCGGCTCCGACGACGACAACATGCATCATCCCTGTTCCTTTTCGAAAGTATTGGCCTCGGATTGCGCGGCACCCTATATCCACGGAACCGGATAACGCAAACCGAAGGTGAGGAACAGGATGACGATTTCGACCGGGGCAAAACTGCCCGACGCAAAACTTGTGAAGATGGGTGAAAAGGGGCCGGAAGCGGTGGCCCTGGGCGAGAAGCTGAAGGGTCGCAAGGTCGCGATCTTCGCTGTGCCGGGTGCGTTCACGCCCACCTGCCATTCCGCCCATGTGCCGAGTTTCATTCGCACCAAGGATCAGTTCGCCGCCAAGGGCGTGGACGAGATCATCTGCATCAGCGTCAATGATCCCTTCGTCATGAAGGCATGGGGTGAGGCAACGGGCGCCACTGCCGCTGGCATCACCATGCTGTCCGATGCGTCGAGCGAATTCACCAAGGCGATCGGGATGGATTTCGATGCGCCACCCGCTGGCCTTGTCGCGCGGTCAAAGCGCTACGCCATGCTGGTCGAGGATGGCGTGGTCAAGGTGTTCCACCCCGAGGAAAGCCCCGGCACCTGCGAGATTTCGGGCGGCGAGGCGTTGCTGGCCGCGATCTGATCCTCTGGCCTTCGAAGAAATGACCCCCGCCCGGCATGGCCCGGCGGGGGTTTTTCGTTACGCGGCGTTGATCATCGTCCTTGTGGGGAAAGGGATGTCGATCCCGCCGGCATCCAGCGCTTCCTTCACGGCGCGCTTCATATCGGCCTGGTACTGGAAATAATCGCCCGAGGCGCACCAGACCCGCACCAGGAAATCGACCGAGAAGTCGCCAAGATTGTTGACCTGGAAGAAGGGCGCGGGATCGGTCCTGGACCGTGGATCGGCCATGATCGTGTCGCGGATGATGGTTTCGGCCTTCTTCAGATCCGCGTCATAGGACACGCCAAAGATCCATTCCGCGCGCCGCGTGTCATAGGCGGAATAGTTCACGATGACATTGCCCCAGACCTGGCTGTTGGGAATGATCACCTGCACATTTCCCACCGAGGACAGTTCGGTGAAGTTGAGCGAGATTTCCTGCACCGTTCCGGATTGGCCGGCGACCTCGACGAAATCACCGTTCTTGAAGGGCCGGAACAGGATGATCATCACGCCTGCCGCCACGTTCGACAGCGTGCCTTGCAGTGCAAGGCCGATGGCCAGACCGGCGGCGCCGATCACCGCCACGATGGACGTGGTCTGGATCCCGAAAGTGTTCAGCACGAACAGCGTGGTGAAGGCCAGGATCACGTAGCGCAGGATATTGCCCAGGAAGCTGAACAGCGTGGCATCCAGCCTCTTGTACCGGCGTGACAGTCCGACGATCCTGTTGCGCGCCCAGCCTGCCACGATGAACCCGCCCAGAACCAGCGCCAGCGCCCCCACGACCGACCCGGCCAGCGAGGCCAGGAATTCAAGGGTCAGTACGTCGGCCAGCGTGGTTCCGTTCCAGATTTCGGTATTCATCAGGTCTTGCATCAGTCTTCCTTGGTTTGCGTCAGGGTAGGGTCACAGGCTGTCCATCTTGCGTGCCAGCTTTGCATCCAGCGCCGACAGACCGTCCACGTCATGCGTGGTCAAAACCACGGTCACGGTCTTGTAGACATTCGACCATTCGGGGTGATGGTTCCATTTTTCGGCCCACAAGGCCGCCTGTGTCATCCAGCCAAAGGCTTCGGTAAAATCCTTGAACTGGAAAGTCTTGGTGATGGCGTCGCGGCCTTCGACCATGCGCCAGCCCGTTGCGAACAAGGGCTCCAGCATGGTCTTGCGGCCTGTATCGCTGAGGCGTTCGGTCATTCCTGTTCCTCCACTTGTGTCTTTCTGAACGGACCATAGGCCGTCAGAACCTCGATGTCTTCGGTGACGGCGCGGCGTTCCGCCTCGAGGTAGCGGGCGACGGCATCGGCAAAACCGGGCTGGCGGATCCAGTGCAGGGAATGGATGGGCACCGGCAGATAGCCGCGTGCCAGTTTGTGTTCCCCTTGCGCGCCAGCCTCGACCCGCGCCATGCCCTTCGCGATCGCGAAATCCATCGCCTGATAATAGCACAATTCGAAATGAAGGCAGGGATGATCCTCGATACAGCCCCAGTAGCGCCCGAACAGGGTTTGCCGCCCGATGAAGTTCAACGCGCCCGCCACCGGCACCCCGTCACGCAGCGCCAGAACAAGCAGCATGTCGCGGCGCAGCGTGTCATGGGCGATATCGAAAAACCGCCGCGTCAGGTAGGGCGTGCCCCATTTGCGCGCGCCCGTATCCTGGTAGAACCGCCAGAAATGATCCCAGTGCCACGGCTCGATCTGGTCGCCGGTCAAGGCCACGATCTGCCCGCCGAAGGCCTGCGCGCGTTCGCGTTCCTTTCGGATCATCTTGCGCTTGCGCGACGAAAGAGAGGCAAGGAACCCGTCGAAATGCCGATAGTTCGCGTTTTCCCAGTGGTACTGCTGGGTGACGCGATGCATCAGGCCCATGGTCTGGCCGGCCTCTGCCTCGGCCTTGGTGCAGAAGGTCACGTGAAGCGAGGACAGGCTGTTCTTGTCCGTCAACTCGACCGCCCCCTGCACCAGCGCGGCCTGTCCGGTTTCCTCGAACCCGGGCCGGGTCAGGAAACGCCGCCCCGTGGCGGGTGTGAAGGGCACCGCGATCTGAAGCTTGGGATAATAGCGCCCGCCCGCGCGTTCATAGGCATGGGCCCAGTTGTGATCGAAGATATATTCGCCCTGGCTGTGCGACTTGGCATACATCGGGGCGCAGGCGATCACCTGCCCGTTCTGCCGCGCAACAAGATACCGCGGCTGCCAGCCCGATCCGGCGCCCACCGATCCGCTGTCCTCCAGTGCCTTGAGGAAGCGCCAGGTGGTGAAAGGGTCTTGGGGCGGGCCACCATCCGCGGTTTCGGGGCAGGCGCATGCATCCCACGCGGTTTGCGGGATCTCGGACAGGCTGCCCAGCATGTCGATCTCGATCATGTCGTCACTCATGGCGGCGTGCCCCCTTCATGCGCCCTTTAATCTGGATCGGCGGATGGGCCGATCAAGCCGGGATCGCGGCGGGATAACCTTCGAAGGTGACGTTATGCGCAATCTTGCGGGCCTCTGCCTCTGCCTCGGCGGAGCGGATCGTCCAGCAGAGGATCGCGGCACCGCGCGCCTTGAGGTCGGCCACGCGGGCCGCCCCCAGATCGCTGGCCTGGTGGCTGATGAAGCAGGCCCCTGTCGCATCGTAATCGGGGATGTCGCGCAATCTGGCGCGCGTGCCCGCCGGCAAGAGCGGCCAATCCTCGGCCGTATAGTCGCATGTCGTCAAACCGCGCGGCAGGTTCGGGGCAAGTCCGGCCATCGCCGTCATCGAATGGGGATTGAATGACATCACGGCCACGGGCCCGTCATATCCGTCCAGCACCTTTGCCGCCGCCGCCTCGAGCGCGCCGACGCGCGCGCCCATGGCACCGTCCTGGTCCTTGATCTCGATCAGCAGGGGCACGCGCCCCGCCACCTGCGCCAAAACCTGATCAAGCCGGGGTATCCCGTCTGTTCCGCCCCTGAGCACGATCCGCCCCAGTTCCTGCGCGCTGCGCTGGCGCACCGGTCCGGTCTCATGGGTCAACCGGTTGAGATCGTAGTCGTGAAATACCATCGCCTGACCGTCAGAAGACAACTGCAGGTCGATCTCGATCCCGTAGCCGGCGCGGCAGGCCGCCTCGATCGCGGCAGGCGAGTTTTCCGGCCGCCCGTCCGCAAGGTCGTGCAGGGCGCGATGCGCGATCGGCGCGCCCAGGAATTGCGCGGGAAGCCGGCTCATTTGATCTGGAAGATCGCTTCGATTTCGACGGCGACGCCCAGGGGCAGGGCTGCGGCGGATACGGCGGAGCGCGAGTGCCGCCCCATGTCGCCCAGCGCTTCCACAAGGAAATCCGAGGCCCCGTTGATCACCTTCGGCTGATCGGTGAAGTCCGCCGTCGAATTGACGAAGCCCGTCAGCTTGACCACACGCTCCAGCCGGTCGATGTCACCGCCGCACGCGGCCTTGAGCTGTGCCAGAAGGCTGATCGCGCAGGCCTTGGCTGCTGCCGCGCCGGCTTCGATATCCATGTTCTCGCCCAGCCGTCCCTTGATCAGGCCGTCGGGCCCGTTGGAAATCTGTCCGGACACGAAGACAAGGTTGCCCGACTGAACGAAAGGCACGTAATTCGCCGCCGGAGCCGGGGCAGAGGGCAGGGTTACACCAAGTTCGGCAAGACGGGTTTCGATGGCGCTGGTCATGTGTAGTCTCCGTGTCGCGGGTGATTTGCGCCGGACGCTACCGGGCTTCGTGGCGGAAGGAAACCGCAAACGGAAAACTGGCAACATGTCGCGAAAGGGAAGGGTGGCCTATTCCTCGCGCAGGGCCAGTTCGATTCCATCCGCCAGCGGTTTCAGCAGGTATTCCAGCACCGTCCTGTCGCTGGTGCGCAACAGCACGTCGACCGGCATGCCCGGCATCAGATGCGGTCCATCCGGCAGGCCTGCCGTGACGGATACGTCCGGAATGATCGCGGCACGGTAAAAGAACCGTCCTGATGCTTGATCGGCAAAGGCGTCGGCCGAAATCCGCGCGACCCGCCCGGCAAGATCGGGAATACCCTTGTTGCGTACCGAAGGGAAACGCAGCGTGACCTTCTGGCCGGGAAAGACGCTGCCCACGTGCAGAGGGTCGATCTGCGCGGTTACGATCAAGGGCTGGTCCTGCGGCACGATTGACAGGATCGGATCGGCAGGTCGCAGGACAGCGCCTTTCGAGTGGACCTGCAAGCCGTGAACGATCCCCGCGACAGGCGCGCGGACCTCAAGCCGGTTCAGCCGTTCCATAAGGGCGCGCCGTTTCTCGCGCATGTCCAATTCGCGCGGTTGCAGATCACGCAGGCGGGTGATCGCCTCTTCGCGCTGGCCGTCGCGCAATTGCAGCAACTCAAGCCGGATTTGTGCAATCCGGCTTTCGGCCTCGGCCCTTTGCGCGTCCACCGCACCGACGACCCCGGTGATGGCGGCCAGTTCACGTTGCAGATCAAGAACGGGGCCGGCCTGCGCAAGGCCGCGGTCCAGCAGGATCTTTTGATTGGCAAGTTCCTGCATGATCAGGTTTTTCTGGATCTCGACGGCCTGACGTTGCGCGGTCAGCCCCTCGATCTGCCGGGCGATCTGCTGGATGCGCAGTTCAAGCTGGTCGGTCTGAAGCTGCCGCGCATCACGCCGCGCCGCCATCCATTGTCTTTGCCCCGCGAGAAGACTGGCAATGGCCGGATCCCCCTGTGCTGCGGACAGGAGCAACGGATCGAAAACCGGTTCTGCCAGATCGTCATGTTCGGCCTTGTTGCGGCCTTGCTGCGCCATGACATCGAACAATTGCGCCTCGAGCAGGGCCAATTCGGACGATAGCGCCGCGGCGTCAATCCGGATCAGGACCTGGCCTGCGGCGACTTCCATACCCTCAGCGACAAGGATGTCACTGATCGGTCCGCCATCGGGATGCTGCACCACCTGCCGGTTCTGCTCCACCTCGATCCGGCCGCTGACAACGACGGCGCCTGCGATGCTGGTCAGTGCAGCCCATGTCGCAAAGCCCCCCAGCAGCACAGCCAAGGCCATCAGCCCCGTCAGGATGGGCCAACCGGTCCGATAGCGTGCCGTGGCATCTGCGGTCACGCGCCCCGGTTCCTTGCAGGTTGGCTCTGCGGCACCTGCAGATCCTGGGGATTGTCCAGAACATCCCGCAGGATGTCATGCCGGGGGCCGAACGCCACGCGCTGACCGCGGTCGATCACCAGGATCAGGTCGCATTCCGCGATGGCGGCGGGGCGATGGGTCATGATCAGAACGGAACGCCCTTCGGATTTCAGGGTGCGGATGGTGGCGTTCAAGGCGCTGGCGCCGTCATGGTCCAGATGGGCGTTCGGTTCGTCCAGCACCAGCAGCACCGGGTTTTCGAAGAGGGCGCGCGCGAGGCCGATCCGTTGGATCTGCCCCCCCGACAAGCGACCGCCGCCCGCTTCGAGCCGCGTCGCATAGCCATCCGGCAGGCGCAGGATCATCTCATGCGCCCCGGCCTTGCGGGCGGCGGCGATCACTTTATCAGGTTCGGGTGTGGGCGACAGGCGGGCGATATTCTCGGCGATGGTTCCGTCGAACAGATCGACCTGCTGCGGAAGATAGCCGATATGCCGGCCAAGGCTTTCGGGGGCATACTGATCCAGTGTCGCACCATCCAGCCGGATTGCGCCCGTCATCGGACGCCACAGGTTACATACCGCACGCGCCAGCGCAGTCTTTCCCGCACCCGACGGGCCGATCACGCCGATCGCCTGTCCGGGTCTGACCGACAGGTTCATCATCCTGAGAACCGGTTGCGCCGCGCCGGGGGGAATGACTGTCAGCGCCTGGACCTCAAGATGCGCGGCCGGTGTGGGCAGGGCGATCCCTGGCGTCGGTGCCGGCATCCCGGTCAGCAGGCGGGCCAGGTCGTGCCAGCCGTCATATGCCTGGGTGAACAGGGGCCAGCTGCCAATCATCTGCTCGATCGGGGCCAGGCCGCGCGCCAGAAGGATCGAAGTGGCAATCATTGCGCCCGCGCTAAGCTCATCCTTGATGACCAGCCAGGCGCCAAGCCCAAGCATGGCCGTCTGCAGGAACAGCCTGCAGGTTTTCAGCGCCACGGTCATGCTGCCGCCGACATCTGCCGCGCGCACCTGCATCGAAAGCGCCTTGTCGCGCGCGGCCTGCCAGCGCGCGGCGGCCTGTTCGCGCAGCCCTGCAGCCTGGACCGTTTCGACAGAGGCCCCGACCTGGGCGACAAAAGCCATGGCCGCCGCCCCCGCATTGTTGGCACCGATCACCGAGCGCCGCGTGAGGGCCTGATTGGCCCAGGCCAGCAGAACAAGAAACGCCCCACCCCCAAGTGCCAGCGCGCCAAGCCATGGGTGGAACATCGCGATGCCCAGCGCGAAGATCGGCACCCATGGCAAATCGAACAGCGCCAGCACCGCCTGCGATGTCATCAGCCGTTGAACCGCCTCAAGCTGATGCGGCCCTGCCTGCCGCTGTCCCTGCAACGCGTGCCGTCCCGCCAGATCATTGCGCAGCATCGCGTCGAAAACGCGGCGTTCCATCCCGTGCTGAAAGCGGGCGCCGATCCTGATCATGATCCGCCCCCTGGCATGATCCAGCAGGCCCATCACGGCATAAAGGAACGCTGCAATCAAGGTGAGGGCGGCAAGGGTCGGCAATGACTGGCTGATCAGCACCCGGTCATAGACCTGAAGCATGTAGATCGGGCCGGTCAGGATCAGGATATTGGTGAAGACGCTGAACAGCGCCACCCAACAGAACAACCCAAGGCTTGCCCGCCGTGCAGCGCGCAATTCGCAAAGGCCGGGGTGGCAATCTGCTGTCTTCATGCGACATGTCCCGCAATTTGCACCAAGAATTTACCGGTCGATTCCGGACCACTCTTCCGTCTGCGGGTTGGACGGTATAATGAAATGACCTAACTTTGGGTTAGCGGCGCAATCGGAAGAACCGAAAAAGACGCGTCGCGAATGTCACGTCGCCGGCCATGCGTCCGGGATTTCAGATCAAATGCTCTTGGACACGGGTTTTACATTGCAACAGATTTCCCATGCTTTTCGGTTTTCGATGATATGGTCCGCATGGGGTCGTGTGCTTGCGCTCTTTGCCGTGATCCTTCTTGCGGGCTGCGCGGCGCAGGACCCCGGCGCCGCTGTGACCCGCGACGGGATCAGCGATCCATTCGAGCAGCGCAACCGGAACGTCCACGAGTTCAACAAGGCGGTGGACCGTGCTGTGCTTCGTCCCCTCTCGCGGGGTTACACCCGCGCGGTTCCCGAGGATCTGCGGCTGGTGGCGGATAATTTCGCCTCCAACCTGTCGACCCCCGGACTTGTGGTGAACAACCTGCTTCAGGGCAATTTCAAGGGCGCGCTGGCCAATACCTACCGTTTCGCGATCAACAGCACGATCGGCTTTGCCGGTCTGGTCGATGTGGGCGACATCACGGGTGTGCCCGAGGTCGATACGGATTTCGGTGAAACCCTGCATGTCTGGGGCGCGAAAGAGGGGCATTACGTCGAATTGCCGTTCCGTGGCCCGTCGACCCAGCGCGATGCCGTGGGACATGTTGTGGACCTGTTCACCAACCCTCTGTCCACCGTTCTGTCGGGCACGCAGAACGAGATCCGGATCGGGGCGCAGGCACTGGACGTGATCGCGGATCGTGGCCGTTTCGGGGATACGATCGATTCCGTTCTCTATGACAGCGCCGACAGCTATGCCCAATCGCGATTGATTTACCTGCAGAACAGGCGGTTTACCCTGAACCGGTCTGGTGGTTCCGCCTATGACGACCCATATGCAACGGGTGCGGCCGACCCGTATGATGACCCCTATGAGGACCCCTATGAAGAGTGATATGACACGCCGCTACGCCATCGGATCCCTTGCCTCGACGGTTGGTCTGGCCGGTATCGGCCTTGGTCTGCCGGATATGGCGATGGCGATGACGACAGAGCGGGCAAAAACCCTTGTCGATGCACTGGTCGCGGATATCAACGCGGTCATTGCCTCGGGCAAGTCCGAACAGGCGATGTATGTCGAATTCGAACGGATCTTCGCCCGCTATGCCGATGTGCCCACGATCGCAAGCTACGCGCTGGGTGTCGATTCGCGTCGCGCGACCCCTGCGCAGATGCGCGAGTTCACGACCGTTTTCCAGCGCTACATCTCGGTGAAATACGGGCGCCGTTTCCGTGAGTTCATCGGCGGCCAGATCGAAGTGCAGGGCGCGCGGGCGGTCAAAAGCTTCTACGAGGTCAAAAGCCTTGCGATCCTGCGTGGGCAGGCGCCTTTCGAGGTGACATTCCTTGTCTCGGATCGCAGCGGCAAGGACCTGTTCTTCAACCTCTTCATCGAGGGGATCAATATGCTGCTGACCGAAAGGACCGAGATCGGCGCGATGCTGGACCGGCGCGGCGGTAATATCGACGCGATGATTGCGGATTTGCGCGCGGCGGCCTGATCGGCCGCTGACAGGGCCGGCAAAAGCGAAAGGCGCGCCCGATGGGACGCGCCTTTTCTTTTGTCGGAACATGACCGTTCAGTTGCGCCCTGCGCCGAACAGATCACGGAACAATTGCTCGATCGCGGTCTGGGTTTCGGGTTGGCCGTTGCTGGTGCCGCGCGGCTGACCTTGCCAGGGATCCTGCCCTGCGGACACTTGCGGCGCCTGGACCGGTGCGGCAGGGGCCAGCATCGGCAAGGGACGGGGCGGCAGGCCTTCATGCACGCGGGTCATCACCTCATGCCAGATTTCCGAGGGCAGGCCGCTGCCGGTGACACCTGTCAACGGCGTGTTGTCGTCATAGCCCATCCAGACCCCGGCGACATAATCGGCGGAATAACCGATGAACCATGCGTCACGCGCGGCCTGTGTCGTGCCGGTCTTGCCGGCGACTTCGCGGTCCTTGAGGTTGGCGCGCGTGCCGGTTCCGCGGGTCGTGACCTCATGCAGCATCCATGTCAGCTGTTCTGCCGCTTCCTGGCGGATCACACGCTCGCCCATGCCGCCAGTCGCGGTCATCAGCGGCTCCTCCTCGCCCTGCATCCGCAATTCCACCAGGCCATAAGGCGTCACGGCCGAACCACCGTTCAGGATCCCGGCAAAGGCGCCCGTCGTCTCGATCAGCGTGGCCTCGGAGGCACCAAGCGCCAATGCGGGCCCGGCGGCGAGATCGGACTGTATGCCGAACTGCGTCGCAACCGTCCGCACGGTTTCCAGCCCGACGCTTTGCGCCACTTTCACTGCAGGGATATTCAACGAGCGCGCCAAGGCATCCGCCATCGTGACCGGCCCGTTGAAGCTTCGGTCATAGTTGTTGGGGCACCATTCGCCCGATCCGGGGATGTTCACGCAATAGGGCGCATCGTCGATGATGTCATAGGGCGAATAGCCAAGATCCAGCGCCGCGGCATAAACGAAGGGCTTGAAGGCCGATCCGGTCTGTCGCCGCGCCTGCGTGGCGCGGTTGAAGGCGCCGACAACCTTGGTGTCGCGCCCGCCGACCATGGCGCGCACCGCGCCGTCCGACGACATGACAACGATGGCCGCCTGCGCCTTGGATCCTTCGCGCACCTTGTTCTCGAAGATATAGAGCATCGCCTCTTCGGCGGCCTTCTGGATCCGGGGATCCAGCGTGGTGCGGATCACCACATCCTCGGTCGTGTTGCGGGTGAAGAATTCAGGCCCCGATGACATGACCCAATCGGCAAAGAAACCGCCCGCCCGCGCTTCGGCGGCTTCGGACAGTTGCGCCGGGTTGGTCAGCGCATCCTGTGCCTGTGCTTCTGTCAGATAACCTTGTTCCTGCATCAGACGGATGACAGTGGCGGCCCGGTTCTGCGAGCGTTGCAGGTTATTGGTCGGCGCAAGGCTTGTGGGCGCGGTCAGCAGCCCCGCCAGCATGGCAGCCTCGGCCGGGATCAGCTGGCCCGAACTCTTGCCGAAATAGCGTTGCGAGGCGGCCTCGGCGCCATAGGCGCCACCGCCCAGGTAGGCGCGGTTGATGTAGATCGAAAGGATTTCATCCTTGGTGTACTTGGCCTCAAGCGCGAAGGCATAGACCGCCTCCTTGATCTTGCGCGACAACGAGCCGCGACGGCAGTCCGCCTCATACTCGGATTCGGATTTCCACTGCTGCGGGTCATAGGCCACGCCCAGGCACAAAAGCTTGGCCGTCTGCTGGGTGATCGTGGAGCCCCCGTTGCCGGACAGCGGCCCGCGCCCTTCGCGCAGGTTGATGCGGATCGCCCCGGCGATGCCGCGCGGCGACACGCCCAGATGGCGGTAGAACCGTTTGTCCTCGGTCGCGATAACGGCATTCTTCAGATGCGGCGAGATTGTCTCGGCGCTGACGACACCGCCGAACTGGTTCCCGCGCCAGGCAAACACGCGACCATCGGCATCCAGCAATGTGACCGAACCGCGCTGGCGACCGTCCAGAAGCGCGCTGGCCTCGGGCAGGGTTGTGTAGAAATAGCCGATAGCCCCGGCCAGAATCAGGCCGGCGATCAGGCCGACGCGCCAGGTGAAGCCCCAGACGATTCGCCAGATCCAGCCGAAGAGGCCTGCGAAAACCGCCACGATCGGATTGCGCCGGCGGCCCGGCCGTCGGGGCGCGGATTTGCGTGCAGCCGGTTTTGAAGACTTCGATGCGGGCGTTTTCGCCGCAGGGCCGGCCTTTTTCGCGAAAACGCGTTTATCCGCCACTAACGGTGGCTTCCGTCGACCTGAATCACTCATGCTCTGCTCTGCCCGGCATCTGTTGTTTCGGCGAATATAGCGACGACTTGGGCAAATGTTGACCCTTGCGACGCGGCTCAAGGCTTTTTGTTTTGCACAA
>JAJLKH010000024.1:0-8377 GCA_033839205.1 Rhodobacterales bacterium
ACGTCGACGCCATGTTCATGGAGCAAGTCTTCGACGTTCCTAAGCGAAAGCGGGGACCGCACGTATAACCTAACCGCCAGGCGGATGATCACGTCTGGTTTTGAAATACCGAAATGGGCTACGTTTTTTATCTGGCGAGGCTATGAAACCGCCCTGCCCGTCTCAAGCTAGTTTTCTTTGACATCGCCCTTGGCACGCTTGGCGGGGCGATCCGCGATCCCGCGAACGGCGACAGGGTAACGACAAACAGGCCGAGGTCCATGGACCCCGGCCTTTTTACGTTCCCCAACAGTTCCTTGTCAGGGGCCTATTGCTTTTTACGGACCAGCGATTGCGCCGTATAGACAAGGATCGCTAGTCCGATCGCGCCCATGGCCGCCACCCCCAGAAGCACGATCACGTCGACCGGCCCGCCGATATCGCGCAGATGCGAATTGGTCATGACCTGTACGAAGACAACAGCCGCGACCGCACCAAGCGGCATGGAGAGCTGCGCCAGAAAAAACTTGCGCATCGACATGGCCCGGTCCCGGATCAGCACGTAGAGATAGGCCAGCGTGACTACAATGGCCGCCGCGACCATGCCCCAGAAAAGGGCACGGCCGAAAATCTCTTCAAAGACGGCAATCATGGTCTCAAAGGTCAGTTGTTCCATTCCGGGTCTCCTCAGGCCTTGCCACGCAACATGGCGTTATAGGTGGCTTTGAGCGCCACTTCCTTCATCAACCAGCTGATCCACAGCTCTTCCAAGGGCGCGATCACGCCCGGAAAGGACGGTGTCAGGTTGTTGTGGTAATCGAACTCGATCAGCATGGCGCGACCGACGCGGGTGATCAGCGGGCAGGATGTATACCCGTCATAGACCTTGCTGCCGTCCCGGCCTTCGATGGCCGCGACCAGATGGTCCTCGACCACCGGCACCTGCCACTTGACCGAGGCCGCAGTCTTGCCCTTGGGCACCCCCGCCACATCGCCCAGGGCGAAGATATCAGGATAGCGCCGATGGCGCAGGGTCTTCTGATCCACCTCGACCCAACCCTGATCGGTCCATTTGTCGGCCCAGCTCAGCCCGGATTGGCGGATCACGTCGGGCGCGCGCTGCGGCGGGATGACGTGAAGATAGTCATAGCCCATCTCGACATCGCCCTTGGGCGTGGTGAAGGTCGCGATCTTGCGGCCGGGTTCCACCGCCTTGAGGACATGGCTGTAATGCGGGGTGATCCCCCGGTCCTCGAACAGCATCCGCACCTTTTCGGACACGATGGGCACACCGAAGAGCGAGTCGTTATTCGCCGCATAATGCATCTCGTGCTTGCCCTGCCCTGCGGTGCGGGTGGCGATGTCCTCGATCAGGAATGTATGCTTGAGCGGCGCGCCTGCGCATTTCATTTCCGTGGCCGGGCGGGTGAAGATGCCCACGCCGCCCTCTTCGGTGAATGCCGAGGCCGCCTGCCATGTTTTGGCAGCATATTCGGGTCCAGCATACAGCGCTCCGATCCCGTTGGAGCCGACCATATCAAGCGAAAAACCTTCGATCGCGTCATGGTCCAGCACAAGGCCTGGCGCGACGATCAAGAAATCATAGGGCACGGTCTGCCCGCCCGAGGTGCCGACGGTCTTGGCGACGGGATCAATGGCAGCAGCGGCTTCCGGGATCAGGGTAATCCCCTGCGGCAGCCAGTCCGTTGTCCTCGACTGGGTATAGGAGGCAGGCTTCAGCCCTGCGGCCACCAGCGACAGACCCGGCTGGTACAGATGCTCGGCGCTCGGGTCGAGTATCGTGATATCCGCCCCATCGAGCCGCTCCACAAGGCGGTTGACGAGGGCCGTTCCCGCAGCCCCTGCCCCGATCATGACGATGCGCGCCTTGGTCTGCACCTTGGAGGCCGCTGCGGGGCGCACGGCCACTGCCGTGGCGAGGCCGCCGGCGACAAGGCCGAGAAAGGCACGGCGCGAGGCCTGGATCTCTTTCAGTTCATTCATTTCCCATGTCCTTCTACTTGCCTTTGCCAGACAGGCCTTGAGGCGGTTGAACGCATCCGCACCGTATATCGGGGCGGAGTGCAGCGGGTTTCACCACGCGAGGGTCGTTACATTCGGGTCGAACAGAAGCCCCTCGACCACAGGCCATGTGCCCATCACCACACCGTCGATGTAGTCATCTTCGGTCAGCCCTGCGGCTGCCGAACAGGCGGAACACATGATCACCTGACCGCCATCCGCGATGAAGGCGCTCAGCATGTCCTGGATCGACAGGTTCTTGTCGCGCATGAGACCATGCACATGCGAGGGGCGTTTCTTGTCGGCAAGATACACGGCGCGCACGTTCAGCCAGATGGCGACAGGCGCATGTCCGTTCTTGAGAACCTTCTCGTGGGCAAAGCTGATGGCTTTGGCCGCCGACCATGTGTCATCGGTCGTGAGGTTCACAAACAGGCCACGGGTCTTGGTGTCGGCCTGCTGCGCATGGGCCACCGAGCCCATGATCGACAGAAGGGTCAGGGCGACAACAAGCAGGTTTTTCAAACGGGTCATGGCAGTATCCTCGGTCGTTGTGTCTTGTTGGGGTGTGGACCTGCGCGCCGTTGCGACGCGCAGGCCTTCGTTTTGTCTCAGAAGCTCATCACGGATGTGCCGGGGGCGACGATGGCCGCGCCCATGGCATCCGGTGCGGCGGCGGTGACGCCCTCGACCAGAACGGACGCATCCGCCTCTTCACCCGGCAGGTAGATGGCGCAGACCTGAACCTTGAGGTTCTGTTTCTCCATCATCATTTTCATCAGGCCCTGCGGGCTTGCGCCTTTCGGGGCCTGCCCTGCCGTGGCCGAGGCCGGCGCGTCCTTCAAGGCAATGTCGCCTGCCGGGCCACAGAGCAGCATTTCGGCCTCGGCCCCTGCGGCGATGGCATTCATCGTCAGCACCATCGCCATCAACTGGGTTTGCGGCTCGGGTGCGGTCAGGATGGTGATCAGCTTGTTGGGGTCTTCGGCCCGCGCCGTGGTGGCGACACCCAGTGCAAGAACGGACGCTGTGAGGAACTTGGAAAAACGCATGTGGAAACTCCCTTCATGCGGTGAGGATTGATTATTCAGGTATGCAGATCAGGCCCGCGCGCATGGCGAGGCCGGTCCGGACGATGAGGCCCGCCACGACCGCGATCAGCAGCGCCAGCAGGCCCGCTCCGATCCACAGATGCGGACCTGACCCGGTGCTGTGCGCATAGGCGAAACTGGCGACCGCAAGGGCGGCCAGCGGAAAGGACAGGGCCCACCACGACAGCGCAAACGGGATATTGCGGAACTTCGATGCCTGCGTGGCGACGATCAGGGCAAAGACAAAAGCCGTGCTGATCAGGAAATGGCCGAAGGCGCCGACGTCGCCGGTCAGGCGCAGCCAGCTGGTAAAGGCCACGGCTGGAGGGGCGACCAGTATCATCAGGGTCGGCACCATCTTGCCCGGCAGCGGGTCATGGAACATCAGGCGGTTAACCACCAGTGTTAGCAGCACGACCCAGAAGATCAGACCTGCGGAAAAGAACAGCCACGAGATTTCCGCATACCCAAGCCGCGCGCCTGCCAGCGGCACGATCACGTTGCCGACGGCCGGGATGAACCAGGCTGGCGTCAACATGCCCGGCTGGAACGCACGATGCCCGATCCAAGCCGAAATCACGGACAGGGCCAGCGCGCCTTGCAGCACCGTCGCAAAGATCCAGATCACCTCAGCCACGGCGGGCGCGATGTCGAGCAGGGCCGTCGCCAGCAATAGCAGCGAGATCGAGATCGCCGGAAAGAAAGCGATCCTGACCGGATGGTGCCACTCGGCCGCGATCTCGGCGGGGTGGCGCAACGCCTTGGCCAGAAAGCCCAGGATCACGGCAGCAAGCATCACGACCGACAGCGCAAGCACCGCCTGCGATACGGCGTGCCCGGTCTGGAAACTTGTCTCGGCGGCGCGCAGGGCAAGCGTCAGCCCCATCATCCCCATGCCGGTGGCAAAGAAGGTGATCGGGAAATGGGCAAGCCGCGAGTGCTGCGCGGGAACGATATCGGTGACTGACATGGTCAGACCTTTCTGGTGTCGAAACGGGGTGAAGCGGGCCAGAGGCGGCGGGGCATGACCTTGGCCATGCCCCGGCCTGCGGTCAGCGTCGCGGCGCGGGCTCGGGTGCACGGGGACCCTTGGCGATGGTCCGTTCGTCTTCCTTGAGCTCGAGCCACATCGCGTTCATCACGGCGAAGATGGCGGCCAGAGGAAGGCCAAGCAGCCAGGCGAAATACCACATGGGATGTCCTTTCTTCAGTAAACGGAGTGAGAGTTTTCGGAGACATCGGCCTCGGTGACCTTGCCCCAGAGCACTTTGTAGACCCAGGCGGTGTACATCAGGATCAGCGGCATGAAGATCGCCGTGACCACCAGCATGATGAACAACGTCAGGTGCGAGGACGAACTGTTCCAGACCGTCAGAGAGGATTGCAGATCGCTGGAGCTGGGCATGATGAAGGGGAACATGGTCAGCCCCACCGACGAGATCACGCCAAGGATCGCCATCTTGGAAAACAGCAGCGTCGACACCTCGCGACCGGCCCGCAGGCCAAGGAAGGTCAGACCGGCGCCAAGAACACCCATGATCGGCGCGATCACGATCCACGGACGATCCAGATAGGCCGTCAGCCAGCTTGCGGTCCGCTCCACCTCGAAATGCAGCGGGTTGGAGGGGCCATTCGTGACGTAGTCGCCAACGATGCGATACCCTTCGACCCCGACCGCCATCCAAAGGCCTGCCAGCACGTAGGAGCCGACGGCCACCAGTGCCGCGATCGACCCGATGGCGCGGGCGCGTTGCTGGACAACGCCTTCGGCCTTGAGGGTCAGCCAGGCACCGCCATGCATCACCAGCATCGACAGCGACACGACACCCGCAAGGATCGAGAACGGATCAAGCAGGCCGATGAACTTCATGTACCAGACCCCCTCGTAGATCGTGTGAAGATCGTCGGTGAAGTGGAAGGGCACACCTTGGATCACATTGCCCACGGCCACGCCGAACAGAAGCGCGGGGATCGCGCCACTGGCGAAGAGCGCCCAATCCCATGCCATGCGCCAGCGCGGATCCTCGCGCTTGGAGCGGTATTTGAACGCCACCGGGCGCACGATGAAGGCCGCCAAAATGACGAACATCGCCAGGTAGAAGCCCGAGAAGCTGACCGCATAGAGCGGCGGCCAGGCCGCAAAGATCGCGCCGCCGCCCAGGATGAACCACACCTGGTTGCCTTCCCAGACCGGACCGACCGTGTTGATGGCCACCCGGCGTTCGATGTCGGTCTTGCCGACGAAGGGCAGCAATGCCCCCACGCCCATGTCAAAGCCGTCCGTCAGGGCAAAGCCGATGAGCAACACGCCCAGCAGGCCCCACCAGATGACGCGCAATACTTCATAGGTAATCAGTTCATGCAGGATCATGTGTCTTACTCCGCAGGCATGGCGATGGCATCGGCATTACGCCGGCCGGCCAGGCGATCATTGTGACGGGTGTTCCAGGCGGCGGTTTCCTCGACATCCTGGAACGGACCCTTGCGGATGTATTTCAGCATCAGGCCCATCTCGATGATGAACAGGACCGTGTAGAACAGGATGAAACCCGCCAGCGTCAGGGCCACTTCGGTCATCGACAGGGCGCTGACCGACATCGCGGTGGGCAGCACGCCGTCCACGGTCCACGGCTGGCGTCCGAATTCGGCGACGAACCAGCCCAGTTCCGCGGCAATCCACGGCGCCGGGATCATCCAGACCGCCAGATGCAGGGCCGGACGCGGAAAGTTCATGCCCTTGAACGAGGCCCGGTAGAAGAAATAGAGCATCGTGCCGATGAAGCCGAAGCCAAGCCCCACCATCAGGCGGAAGGCCCAGAACAGCGGCCAGACCGTGGGCACGGTGTCATCCGCCGCCGCCTTGATCTGCGCCTCGGTCGCGTCCAGCGGGTTGTCCACGTATTTCTTGAGCAGGAAGGCAAAGCCCAGATCGGCGGAATGCGCCTCGAAGGTCGCCATCACGGCCGGATCGGTGGCTTCGCGGTTCTCACGCACCTCAAGCAGCGCCTCATAGGCGATCAGGCCCGAACGGATACGCTCTTCGGCTTGCGCCACCAGATCGTTGATGCCGGGAATTTCGGTGGTCAGTGAGCGCGTGCCGATCAGGCCCATGGCCCATGGAATCTCGATGGCGTAATGGGTCTCGCGCGCTTCCTGGTCGGGAAAGCCGATCAGGTTGAACGGTGCCGGGGCCTCGTGGGTTTCCCACATCGCCTCGATCGCGGCGAGCTTCATTTTCTGGCTGTGGGTTGCGGAATAACCGGATTCGTCCCCCAGCAGCACGACCGAGAAGGCCGAGGCCAGGCCGAAGGCCGCGCCCACGGTGATGGACCGGCGGGCCAATTCGATATGGCGCCCTTTCAGCAGATACCATGCGGAAACGCCGATCACGAAGACGGATGCGGTCACATAGCCCGCCGAGACGGTATGCACGAATTTGGCCTGTGCCACTTCGTTGAACAGCACGGCGAAAAAGTCCGTCATCTCCATGCGCATGGTCATGGGGTTGAAGGCCGCGCCCACCGGGTTCTGCATCCAGCCATTGGCGATCAGGATCCAGAGCGCCGAAAAATTCGACCCGATGGCGACCAGCCAAGCCACGGCCAAGTGTGCGACCTTGCTCAGCTTGTCCCATCCAAAGAAGAACAGGCCCACGAAAGTCGCTTCCAGGAAGAAGGCCATCAGACCCTCGATCGCCAGCGGCGCCCCGAAGATATCGCCCACGTAATGGCTGTAATAGCTCCAGTTCATGCCGAACTGGAATTCCATGGTGATACCCGTGGCCACGCCGAGGACGAAGTTGATCCCGAACAGCGTTCCCCAGAACTTGGTCATCTGCCGCCAGATGGGGCGGTTTGTCATGACATAGACGGTCTCCATGATCGCGACGAGGATCGACAGGCCCAACGTCAGCGGCACGAAGAGGAAATGATACATCGCTGTCATCGCAAATTGCATGCGCGACAGCTCTACGATCCCGAATTCCATATCTTCAGCTCCAGCTATTCAGAGGGCGAGTCCCTCCGAATTCAAATTCCATTTTTAAGATATATCTTAGGAGTCGAGGTGCCGGGCCTTGATCTGGATCAATAACCTGTATCTTTAATACCTGTTAAATCAGACTTATGATCCGGTCCGCGAAGGCCGTCTCGACGCTGCGATGCGCAGCGATCAGAATGGCGGCGTCAGGCAGCACCCGGCGCAGGCCTACCAGCACTTGCCGTGCGTTGGCCTCATCCAGACCCTCCGTCGGCTCATCCAGCAGTAAAACTTGCGGGCGGCGCAGCAAAACGCGGGCCAGCACAAGGCGGCGCGCCTCACCGCCCGACAGGCCCTCGCCCCGCGCACCGATCATGGTGTCCAGCCCATTCCGCGCATTGAGCGTGTCTGTCAGTTGAACGGCATCAAGCATCTGCCACAGTGTCGCATCGTCGCTGTCGGGGGCCGCAAGTCGGAGCGCCTCGGCCACGGTTCCGGCCATCAGAACGCTGCGCTGCGGCAGCAGGGCCACAGCCTTGCGCAGGGCGTTTTCATCCCAGTCCGCAATGGACACGCCCCCCACGGTGATGCGCCCCGCCGCGACGGGCTGCAACTGCGCCACCGCCAGAAGAAGCGTTGATTTCCCGGACCCGCTAGGCCCCGTCAAGGCAACGGTTTCACCGGCCGCCACATCAAGGCTCAACGCGCTGAGGATCGGCGCGTTGGACACGGGGCGGTTCAGGGTCACGTCATCGATCCGCAACGCCCCGCCCGCCGTGGTCGTGGTCCCGGTGGCCGGGGGCGCGGGCACAAGATCCCGCGACACCCGGCGGGCGGCTTCGGCCATGCGCCCCAGATCGCTGGCGGCGCGGCGCAACGGGGCCAATGTTTCCGACAGGGCGAGAGCGGCGAAAAACCCGAGCGCGGCAAACGGGGGTGCCATGTTTCCCGCCTGCACCAAAACCACGCCCAACCACAGCGTGCCCCCGGCGACCAGTGTGCCCACCATCTGAAGTGCCGCACCGGCCAGACGCGCGGCGCGGTCCTGCTCAAGCTGCAACGCCAGCCGCCGGTCATCCGCCGCCATGACCGCATCCGCCTGGGGCACCAACTGCCCCTGCACGGCCAGATCCCGCCGCGCGCGGATCAGGTCGATCAGACGGGACCGAAACGCCTGGGCCGCCGCCTCGGCCCGACGGGACAGACGCGCCGTCTTGCGCGTGGTACGCCAAAAGATCGCCGCCGCACCAAGCAGATAGCCCGCTGCGATCCACAGCGCGACCTGCAACCCGACCAGCGCCCAGATC
>JAJLKH010000025.1:0-59103 GCA_033839205.1 Rhodobacterales bacterium
CCCATGCCATATGGCCGCTCTTTCACTCGCTGTTTTCTGACAGGCCACCAAGGCCCCGTTTCGCAGGGGCCAAAACAGACCCCATGATCCCGCCAATCGCTTGGCAAAGGCAATCACGCGGATCGCGCAATCGCCTTTGCCCTTTTCACATTGCGGCAACTTACCACAAAGGCGCGGCCTCCACCCCGGCAGGCCGCGACGACAGGCTTACTCCTGTATGGACGCGATGAACTCGACCAGCGCAAGAATGCGGGAACGGATAAAGGTCTCTTCGTCCGTCGGGCCGTAGTAGAAGCCCAAGTTCCTGGGCGCGGCGCGCGAATAACGCAAACCCCACGCGGGCATGTCACTGCTGCCATGGGCACCGGCCGCACCTTGCCCGTCTATCGTCGCATAAATCTGCGAGACCGGGAAAACACCGCCGTTGTTCTTCTGAAGCTGCGTCAGATCGGGCAACTTGCTGTTCAGATAGCCCGAGATGACACCATCCCCCTTGCCCGCAAGGCCATGGCACTGCGCGCAACTGTTCATGTATTCGGCCTCGCCGATCGAAAGCCCATCGGCCTGACCTGCCAAGGGCAATGCACCAAGAACCACCGAGAAAGCCACTGCACTGAAACGTCTCATGTCTGTTCTCCTCCTTGATGTGATCTCCCCGATCACATTCGGAATTATAGATGGATAACGACAGACCAGCCTTGTCGCAGATCAAGGCATGCAGGAAACCGGCGTTAAAACGAAAGGGCAGCAGGCTGCCTTCTAGCCCATCGCGCGCGCGATCCAGTCAACGGCACGGGCGGGTGTCGCGATTTCCGGATAGCTTTTCTCGGGAATGTCGATGCCAAGCCTGGCGTGCAGGGCCGTCACCAGGTTGAGGATATCCATGGAATCAAGGCCCAGATCATCCTGAAGATGCGAGTCCGGCTGCACCGTTTCGGGATCGATATCGGGGGCCACATTGACCAGTTCCTCAAGAAAACAGGTTCTTATGTCATCTTTTGTCATGGTCCCTCCGGGCTTTGGAGATGGGTTTCGAAAGCGGCGATGAAGCGCGACACAAGTCGTCCATCCAGGGCGCGGTGATCCGCCGATATTGTAAGGTTGATCACAAGGCGCGGTTCTACCGCACCACCCACGACCCAGGGCCGGACATGCGGTGCCCCGATGCCGACCAAAGCCACCTGCGGTGGAAAGATGACGCCGGTCATGGCCTCGGCCCCGGTTTCGCCCAGGCTGGACATGGTCAGCGTGCCCTTTGTCATTTCCGACGCGCGCAACCGCCCGGCGCGGGCGCGGGTGACAAGATCGCGCATCCCCGCCATCACCTGCGGCAGCGTCAGGGTGTCAACCGACATCATGGCCGGCGCAACCAGTCCGCCCCCTCGCAAGGCGATGGCGACACCCACATTCACGCTATCCCCCGGGACAAAGGCATCCTCGACCCAGTGGCCATTGATCTGCGGCACATCCACGGCAGCGCGCGCCGTCGCACGCAAGAAAAGTGCCCCAAGAAGGATACGTGCGGCGGGCACACGCGCCGCGTTCCATTTGTTCAGCCGGTCCGCCAGATCCTGGATGTCGATCGTCTGGGACAGGTAGACATGCGGGATCGTCTGCTTGGACCGGGTCATCGCCGCCGCGATGGCGCGGCGCATCTCGGTGCCCGGGCCTGGCCGGACATCGGCGCGCGGTCCCTGGGCGGGTTCGATCGCGGCCAGGGCCGCCGCCTCGACATCGGCCAGCAGGATCGCCCCGTCCGGGCCATGCCCCGTGATCTGCGACAGCGCGATGCCCAGCGCCTGCGCCCGTGCCCGCGCCGCAGGCGACGCGGCCGCCCCATGCACGCGCGGCTTATCCTCGGGCAGATCGGCAGGCGGCGGCCCCTGCTCGGCATCGTTGTCCATGGTTGGTTCGGGCAAGGCAACTGCGGGCACGTCCGATGGCGCGGTCTCGCCCTCTGCAAGGATCAGCGCCATCGGCGCGCCGACGGGCAGTTCCTGCCCGATCGTGGCGATCAGTCGCTGGACGGTTCCAGCTTCGAAGGTTTCGACCTCGATCGCGCCCTTCTGGGTCTCGACCACCGCCACGACATCGCCACGCCTGACCACGTCACCGGGCGCAACCAGCCATTCAGCAAGCCGTCCTGCCTCCATGTCGGCCCCCAGCGATGGCATGGCAAACAGCCCCATATCACCGTCCCATCAGTTTGCGCGCCGCATCCACGATCCCGCCCACTTGCGGGATCGACGCCTGTTCCAGATGCGCAGGATAAGGGATGGGCACTTCGACGGAACAGACCCGCGCCAAGGGGGCATCCAGCGACCAGAAGGCTTGCTCGGTGATCCGGGCCATGATCTCGGCCGCCAAGGACCCGCTGCGCCAACCCTCGTCCACGACAAGCGCCCGCCGTGTCCTTGCAACCGAGGCCATGATGGTGGCGTCATCCAGCGGACGCAGGCTGCGCAGATCTATCACCTCGGCGGAAATCCCTTCGGCCTCCAGCACCTCGGCGGCCTCAAGGGTTTTCCACAGGGAACCGCCATATGTGATCAGGCTCAGGTCATGGCCTTCACGTCGGACAAAGGCGCGGCTGATATCCACGGGGCCTGCCGCCTCGTCGATCTGGCCGGTCATGTTGTATAGCATGACGTTCTCGAAGATCAGGACCGGATCGGGATCCTCCAGGGCAGTCCAAAGCATCCCCCGCGCATCCTCGACCGTCGCCGGTGCCAGCACCTTGAGGCCCGGAATATGCGCATACCAGCCCTCCAGGCTGTGGGAATGCTGTGCGGCCAGCTGCTTGCCCGCACCCGTCGCCATGCGGATTACCAGCGGCACGCCGAACTGACCGCCCGACATGTGCCGGATCGTGGCGGCGGTATTCATGATCTGATCCAGCGCCAGCAGGCTGAAGTTGACGGTCATCACCTCGACGATGGGGCGCATGCCGGCGGCGGCCGCGCCGATGCCCGCGCCGACGAAACCGGACTCGCTGAGCGGGGTGTCGCGGATGCGGTCCTGCCCGAATTCGTCCATCAACCCTTTTGACACGGCATAGCAGCCACCGTAGGCGCCCACATCTTCGCCCATCAGGAACACCCGGTCATCGCGAGTCATCGCGTCGCGAATGGCCTCTTTCACGGCTTCACGATAGGTCGTCTCGACAGTGCGACCGGATGGGGCTTGCGGCGCGGGCGGTTCTGGTTGCGCCCCCAGAACATGACGGGACAGGTCTTCGACCGGCTCCCAAGGCGCTGCCTCGGCAAAGGTCACGGCCTCTTGGATTTCGGAATCGATCTCGGCCTCGATCCGGTCCACATCGTCGCGGTGGATCAGGCCGTTGTCCAGAAGCCAGGTCTGAAACCGCAGGATCGGACCTTTCTTGCGCCAGGCCTCGACCTCGGCCTTATCGCGGTAAAGCTGGGCGTCGAACATCGAATGGGCGCGAAACCGGTAGGTGGCGCATTCCAGGAATACGGGTTGCCCGGTCTCGCGGATGCGCGCGATGGCGCGACGTGCTGCCACCTCGACCGCAACAACATCCATGCCGTCAACGCGCTGCGCCTCGATCCCGTAAGCGGCAGCCTTGGCCTGGATATCGACCTGGGATTCGGTCCGCGCCAAGGCCGAACCCATGGCATAGCCGTTGTTTTCACAGACGAATAGAACCGGCAGCGACCATAACCGGGCAAGGTTCATGGTTTCGTGAAACTCGCCCTCGGCCACGGCGCCTTCACCGAAGAAACAGGCCGTCACGCGATCCTCGCCACGCAGCCGGTCCGCCAGTGCAAGGCCAGCGGCCAGCGGCAAACCGCCCCCCACAATGGCATTGCCACCATAGAAACTGGTCACCGCATCGAACAGGTGCATCGACCCGCCGCGCCCGCCGGAACAGCCCGTTGCCTTGCCGAACATCTCGGCCATGACCGCGTTCATCGGCACGCCCCGCACCAGCGCGTGGCCGTGTTCGCGGTAGGTGCCGACGATCCGGTCCCGATCTGTCAAAACGGGAATGACCCCTGCCGCGATCGCCTCTTCCCCGTCATAAAGATGCAGAAAGCCGCGGATCTTCTCGCGCGTGTAAAGCTCGGCGCAGCTTTGCTCGAACCGGCGGATGCGGATCATGTGGCGCAGCAGCATCAGAACATGCGCCCGGTCCAGTTTCGGCTTGTCTGACGTGCTCATGTCTCGTCGGTCTCCAGCGTGGAAATGTCCCCTTCGGGCAGACCCAGTTCGCGGGCCTTCAGCAGGCGGCGCATGATCTTGCCGGACCGCGTCTTGGGCAGGGTCTTTCGGAATACGACGTCACGCGGGGCTACGGCCGCGCCCAGCCGCTTGCGGGCATGGCCGCGAATGTCACGCTCCAGCGCATCGGAGGGTTCAAAGCCCGGATTCAGCGTGACATAGGCCCTGACCACCTCGCCCACGGTGTCATCCGGCAGGCCGATCACCGCCGCCTCGGCCACGGCATCATGCTCGATCAAAGCACTTTCCACCTCGAAGGGACCGATCAGATGGCCCGACGACTTGATCAAATCGTCGGCACGCCCCACGAACCAGTAATAGCCGTCCTCGTCCCGCATCGCGAGATCGCCGGACAGATACCACCCATCCCGGAACGCCTTGGCGTATCGTGCGTCTTCATGCAGGTAGGCCCGCATCATCGATGGCCAGCCGGGCCGCAGGGCCAATTCGCCGATCTCGCCTGTGCCAAGTTCGGTCACGCCCTTCTCCGTCACCTCGACGATCCCCGCCGCGATCCCCGGCAGCGGCTTGCCCATCGAACCGGGCTTGATATCCATTGCGGCGGTATTGGCGATCATGATGCCGCCGGTTTCAGTCTGCCACCAGTTGTCGTGGAAGGGCTTGCCAAAGACGCGGTTGGACCAGACCACGGCCTCGGGGTTCAATGGCTCGCCCACGCTTGCCAGAAAACGCAGCGACGAAAAAACATTCCCCCGCGCCGCATCCTCGCCCGCGCGCATCATCATGCGGATGGCGGTCGGCGCGGAATACCAGACCTCGACCTTTTCGCGCGCAAGCGTCCCGTACCAGCGGTCCAGATCGAATTCGGCTTCGTCCACGATCATGGTCACGCGGTTCACCAGCGGCGCGATGATCCCGTAAGAGGTACCGGTGACCCATCCCGGATCGGCCGTGCACCAGTAGATCGTGCCAGGTTCCAGACCCAGCGCATAGCGGCCGGAAAAAGCATGATAGCGCACGGCGTCATGGACATGCACCGCACCCTTGGGCCGTCCGGTCGTGCCGGAAGTGAAATGGATCAATGCGGGTGTTTCGGGATCCGCCGAAAACGTGGTGAATTTCCGTGATGCCGCTTCCAGCGCCGGGCCAAGGGCGACACATCCCTCGGGCGCGTCGTCATCGGTGACCAGCACCAGTTTCAGCCCCGGCACCCGGTCTCGCAGCGGTGCGATCTTGCGGGTGTAGATCGCGGCAGTGGTCACCAGTGCGGTGCAATCGGCGATCTGCATGCGGGTCAGGATCGGCTCTGGCCCGAAGGCCGAAAAAAGCGGGGTAAAGACCATGCCCGCCTTCAACGTGCCAAGGGCAGTCGCATAGAGTTCCGGCTGACGCCCCAACAGGCCGAACACCCTGTCTCCCGGAACAAGTCCATGCGCGGCCAAGACATTCGCAAGGCGCGATGACATATCGGCCAGCGCGGCATAGCTGATATCCTGCGGGCCTGCGTCCTTCGACAACCACCGCAGGGCCGTCTGCGCGCCGTAACCGGCCGCCACGTGACGATCCAGCGCCTCATGGGCGATGTTGATGCCACCCTGTGGCAACCCGTCAATCAATGCATCCCAATCGGGATCGGCACTGGCCGACATGGCCGCCGCAGGCATCGCCCCCTTACGGATAATGTCGAATGTCATGGCCGCCCCCTCCTCCCCAGGATGGTATGCCCAAGGTCAGGATCGCGTCAGGGGCGGCCTAGCGCCTTGATTCAGGTCAAGGTTGCTGCTGCGGGATGCGGGCACTGCCCCGCGCCAGTCGTCCGGCCAGCCCCGCGAGACCGGAGGCGATTGCAAAGTAAAGCGATATCCCGATGGTTTGCGACGGAAAGTCGATGCCATGATCGATCAGCGCGCCGGTCAGCGCCGGGCCAAGCGCGGTGCCCAGCACCATGATCGCGGCCATCATCGCGCGGATCGCCCCCAGGTGGCGGGTGCCATAAGCCTCGGCCCAAAAGGTCGCCATCAGGGTGACATGCATGCCGACCCCCGCCCCCATCAACACGATGGACAGCGCGCCTGCGCCGACACTGCCCGCCAGCCAGAACCCCAGATAGCCCAGCGCCAGCGGCAAAAGGTATACCCCGGCCAACCGCGTGCTGCCAAAGCGATCGACCAGCCCGCCGGACAGCAGCATGAAACCGACGCTTGTCGCCGTGAACAGCGGAAACAGGGCCACCAGCGTCACATGCCCCCAGCCCTTTGCCTCGGCCAGATGGACCTGCTGGAAGAAAAAGGCCGTGTTCCAGGCGGCAGGGCCCATCAGCGCCGGCAGCATCAGCCAGAATACCGGATGGCGCAGCACATCGGTGCGGGTCCACATCCGCCCGCCGATCCCCGTGGCCCCAGCGGCTGCCGCAAAGGATTGCGGGGTGCGTTCCTGCCGCAGCAACACCCAGAGCACGGGCACCAGCGCCAGCAAGGCACAGGCCGCAACAAGCCAGAGGTTGCGCCAGTCGCCAAGGGTCAGGGCTGCGGCGAACAAAATCGGCAGCATCGCCTCGCCCAGCGCCACGCCCAGCCCCGCCACGGATACGGCGCGCCCGCGCGTCGCCACGAACCAGCGCGCCATGGCCACCATCGCGGTATGCCCCATCAGTCCCTGCCCGAAAAGCCGCAGCAGGAAGATTACAATGACCAGCATCCAGACGTCCGAGGCATGGGCCATGGCGACGGCGGCGCAGGCCAGCCCCGTCAGAACAACCACCCCGATATGGCGCACGCGGAAACGATCCGTCAGCCCGCCTGCCAGCAGCATGACGGCGGCCGAACCCATCGTCGCGGCAGCATAAACCGCGCCCCATGCCCCATGGCTCAGCCCAAAGGCGCCACGGATCTCGCTGGCGAAGACCGAGATGAAGAAGGTCTGCCCGAAACTCGACGCAAATGTCAGCAGGAACCCCGCTGCCAGCCAGCGGGCGTTCTCACGCAGGAAATCAAGGAAAGTCACAGCCCTGCCCCTTCAAAGCGCCCGATTCTTGGCACAACCGCGCAGGGCAACCCGCGCGCCGGAATGGGACTTATTCTACCGCATCAGAATGACAGGCACCTTGCAAGAGCGGATCATCGCTGTCGTGGTTGATCCGATGATCAGGCTACGGATGCGGCTGTGGCCGTAGGCCCCCATTACCAGCATGTCGAACTGTGCCTCCTCGACCAGACGGGACAGGGCGGTTTCGGGCTGCCCCGGCAGGTTCGCCGTTTCCACCGCCAGACCGGCAGCCTTGAGCAGAGCCTTCGCATCCGCCAACCCCTTCGCCGCCTCCGGGGTGGGCGCGCCCACGGTCACCACATGCAATTCCAGCCCTTGAAACAGGGGGCTGCGCGCGATGTGATCCACCGCCTTCATCGCCGAAGTGCCCCCGTCATAGGCCACAAGAACTTTGCGGATCGGGCGGAAAGCGCGCGACGCCACGAAAACGGGTTTATGGCTGGCACGTACGATGCGTTCAAGGTTCGATCCCAGATGCCCCCTCGCGAAATCCGCGGCCTCGCCGCGCTTGCCGATCAGGATGACGCGGGCATCGGCCTCGACCTCGGCGACCGCCTCGACGATGTCGCCATGACGCAGGCGGGTCGACACATCGGTCACCCCATCTTTTTCCACGATGGCGCGGGCGTCGTCCAGAATGGCGCGGCCACGATGGCCGATCAACTTGGCGCGCTGTGCGTCAAGCGCGGCCAGTTCCTCAAGCAACTGCGAGCGGGCCCCCAACCGGATCGAGCCCGACAGGTCGTGCTGCGCGGGCGCCTCGCGTCGCCCCAGAACGTGGATCAGTTCGACAGGTGCCTCGGTCCGGCTTGCGATCCAGGCGGCGTGGTTGCAGACGCTTTCGGAATAGATGGACCCGTCAACCAATGCGATGATCTTGTCAGTCATGGTATGTCCTCCCTCAATGCGCGATCAGCTTGTCCATCGCGCCCGGCTTGTCATGCAGGGCAAGCTTGTCGACGATGGTTTCAGAGGCTTCGTTCATGCCGACAATCTCGACCTCGGCCCCGTCGCGGCGGAACTTGAGCACGGCCATGTCCAGCGCCTGCACGCTGGAAATATCCCAGATATGCGCGCGGCTGACATCGATCACGACACGCTCCAGCGCTTCCTTGAAATCGAATGCGTTCATGAAATCCTCGACCGAGCCATAGAACATCTGCCCCTCGACCACGTAGGTGCGCTGCGTTCCATCCCTGGAGATGGTCGAAGTGACCTTGAACAGCTGCGCGATCTTGGCGGCGAAGAAAATGCCCGACAAAAGCACACCGACCAGAACCCCGATGGCCAGGTTGTGGCTCCAGATCACCGTGACCACGGTTGCGATCATCACGATCGAAGACGACCGCGGATGCGTCCGCAATGCCTTGATCGACGACCACGAGAACGTGCCGATCGAGACCATGATCATGATGGCCACCAGTGCGGGCATCGGGATCCGGCTCACCAGATCGCCCAGAAACACCACAAGGATCAGCAGCACCACACCCGCCGTGAAACACGACAGCCGCCCGCGCCCGCCGGATTTCACGTTGATGATCGACTGTCCGATCATGGCGCAACCCGCCATGCCGCCGATGAACCCCGTGGCGGTATTGGCGATACCCTGCCCGATGCATTCCTGATTACGGCTTGACTTGGTATCGGTCAGATCATCGACGATATTCTGCGTCATCAGGCTTTCCAGCAGGCCCACGACTGCCACGGCCACGGAATAGGGCATGATGATCATCAGCGTCTCAAGGGTCAGCGGGATATCCGGGATCAGAAACATCGGCAGCGTGTCGGGCAATTCGCCCATGTCACCCACGGTGCGCACGTCCCAGCCGAACAGCAGCGTCAGCGCGGTCAACACGATGATCGTGACCAACGGCGACGGCACGGCCTTGGTCAGCAGCGGAAACAGATAGATGATCGCCAGTCCCGCCGCCACCAACGCATAGGTCAGCCATGTGACATTGCGTGGATCAAGCTCAGGCAATTGCGCCATGAAGATCAGAATCGCCAGCGCGTTGACGAAACCCGTCATCACCGATTTCGACACATAGCGCATGACAAAACCCAGCTTCAGCAGGCCCATCGCGATCTGAATCACCCCCGCCAGCACCGTGGCCGCCAGCAGGTATTGCAGCCCGTGATCCTTGACCAAAGTCACCATAAGCACCGCCGTCGCCGCAGTCGCCGCCGAGATCATGCCGGGTCGCCCGCCGGTGATGGCCACCAGCACGGCGATGGAAAAACTGGCATAAAGCCCGACCTTGGGGTCCACCCCCGCGATGATCGAAAAGGCGATGGCCTCGGGGATGAGGGCCAGCGCCACGACAAGCCCTGACAGAAGATCAGCGCGGATATTGTCCGTCCACTGCCGGCGATAGGCGTCCAATGATATCATTCAGATTACCAGCGCGCCCGGTCTGATCCTTGCCCGAAGGCCTGGCGCGGTCCTTGTCTAGCGTTGTCCAGCGGATAGGCGGCTGGAAGAGCCACCCGGCGCCTTTGGGCCGGGTCCTTGTTCGTGCCCGCCCCCCGTAACCGCTGACGACTGGAAAGCCAAGGCACGCGCCCCGGAAATCACAAGGCCAGGACCTGTGACAGGCTTGCGAAAGGCGCTACGGGACGAAAGCCGTAAATGAAAAGGGCGCCGGGTGCGGCCGATCAGCCACGCCCGGCGCCCCAAGCCTTCAGCCGATTACCAGCTGTTATAGCCCAGGAACTTGCCCGACATCTCGACCTTGACGCGGTCGCCCTTGGGATTGGCGACGCGGCTGATCTTCATGTCGAAGTCGATGGCCGACATGATGCCGTCACCGAATTCTTCCTGGATCAGCGCCTTCATCGTCGGGCCATAGACGCCCACGATCTCGTAAAGGCGGTAGATGCAGGGGTCGGTCGGCACGGCCTGTTCCCAGATCTTCGTGGGGTATTCCTCCAGCACGGACACAGCCTCGGCGGGCAGGTCCAGCAGGGCGACCAGCGCTTCGGCCTTGGCCTTGGGCATGGCGTTCATGCCCATGCAGGCGGAATGGGTCCAGACCGGGGACATGCCGATGCCCGATGCGATCTCTTCCCACTTCATCCCGGATTTCTTCTTGGCGATCAGGATGAGCGTTGTCACGTCTTCCTTGGTCATCAGTGCGGGCATGTCCAGATTGTCCTTCATGTCGTTCTCCAGTTCTTCAATATGTCAGTATCAGGTGTTCACGGCCCGAAGTCGCGGCTCGGGGGTGGGTTCGTCGGTGGCATCGGTCAGGTCGATGCGAACCGTCTCGGGGCTATGCGTGCCGCCATCGGATGCCCGTCCGGCCAGTTCCTTGGACCTTTTGCCGAGGAACTGAACCAGGTGGTTGCGGATCGCGTAGTAGTTGGGATGCTCCACGATGGCGGTCCGGTTGCGCGGGCGCGGTATCGTGATCTCGACGGATTCCGCCACGCGGGCAAAGGGGCCATTTGTCATCAGCAGGATACGGTCGGCCAGCAGGATCGCCTCGTCGATGTCATGGGTGATCATGAACACCGTTTGACCGGAGTCGCCCCAGATCTTCAGCAACTCATCCTGGATCGTGCCCCGCGTCAGGGCATCCAGTGCGCCAAAGGGTTCATCCAGCAGCAACAGCTTGGGGTGGTTGGCAAAGGCCCGCGCGATGGACACGCGCTGGCGCATCCCACCCGACAACTGGCTCGGCTTGCGATGGATCACATCGCTCTCAAGCCCGACCATGGCCAGGTATTTGCGCGAATGCTCCAGCACCTCGGCCTTGGACCATTCGGGATGGCGCGCCGCCACACCGAAGCTGACGTTCTTGAGCGTGCTCAACCACGGCAGGAGCGAGTAGTTCTGGAACACCACGCCACGATCCAGGCTTGGGCCTGAGACTTCGCGCCCATCCATCACCACCACGCCGCTGGTCGGCTCGGCCAGACCGGCGAGGATGTTCATGATGGTCGACTTCCCGCAACCGGAATGCCCCAGGATGCAGACGAATTCACCCTTTTCCACGCCGAAGGTCGCATTCTCGAAGACGGTCATCGTGCCGCCCTGCCCGTCCGGGTAGGTCTGGGTCAGGTTTTCGATCGACAGAAATGGTTTTGTCATCGGGAACTCTCCTTATTCCGCATAGGCCACGGCACGCTGGAGCGAGGCAAAAGCCGCATCCAGCATCATGCCGACGACGCCAATCATCAGGATCGAAAAGATGACCGAGGTCAGGTCGAGGTTGTTCCACTCATTCCAAACGTAGTAGCCAATGCCGGTGCCCCCCACGAGCATCTCGGCCGCGACGATCACCAGCCACGCGATCCCGATGGATATGCGCATCCCCGTCACGATGGTCGGCGCGGCAGCGGGCAAGATCACGGTAAAGGCCGTCTTGAGATGACCCAGTTCATGGGTGCGGGCCACATTGACCCAATCCTGCCGGACACCGGCCACACCAAAGGCCGTGTTGATCAGCATGGGCCAGATCGAACAGATGAAGATCACGAAGATCGCACTGGCCTCGCTGTCCTGGATGATGAACAGTGCCAAAGGCATCCAGGCCAGTGGCGAAATCGGACGCAGCACCTGGATGAACGGGTTCAGCGCCTTGTAGGCCACCGGCGACATGCCGATCAGGAAACCAAGCGGGATCGCGACGACAGCCGCCATCAGGTAACCCGACAGCACACGGTAGATCGAATAACCGATCTGAATGCCGATCCCCTTGTCATTAGGACCTGCGTCGTAAAACGGGTTGGACAGTTCTTCCCAGGCTTTGGCGATCACCTGGCTGGGGGGCGGCACGCCAGCCTTGGCCGCACCTCCACCCGTCAAACGCTCGTACTCGGTCAGCTCGCCCACCGCCTTCTGCGCGGGAATGGCGGCCTCCCATACCAGGAGGCCGACAACAAGCATGACCACCGACAGCAGCAGGGCGCGCTGGTTCAGTGACAGGGACGGCATGTATCAGCCCCTCCCGATCGCAAAGCTTTTGACATAGGCTTCGGGCTCTGCGGGATCGAAGGTCTTGCCCATGATCACGTGGGATTTGTAGGTCACATCGGGTGCGGCATAGCCCAGGTCGTTCATGACCTTCTTGGCATCCGCAGCCAGATAGACCTGTTCGGCCACGGCCTTGTAATCGATGTCATTCTCGATATAGCCCCAGCGCTTCATCTGGGTCAGGATCCAGACACCCATCGAATGCCAGGGGAACGGGTCGAAATCGATGCGTTCAGGCACGTTCTTCACCTCGCCCAGACCATCGGCATAGATGCCTGTCAGCACCTGCTCGATCACCTCGACCGGCTGGTTGAGGTAGTTCGTGGGCGCGATTGCCGCCGATATCTCTTTGCGGTTCTCCGGGTTCGAGGCGTATTGCGTGGCGTCGATGATCGACTTCAGCAGCGCGCCGTAGGTGTTGGGAAGTTGCTCGGCAAAGGACAGGGGTGCCGCGAAGGCGCAGCAGGGATGCCCGTCCCAGATTTCCTTGGTCAGCATGTGGATGAAACCGATGCCTTCCCAGACCGCGCGCTGGTTGAACGGATCCGGCGACAGGTAGCCGTCCAGGTTGCCCGCACGCAGGTTGGCAACCATCTCCGGCGGCGGAACCACACGGATCTGGATATCCTTGTCCGGGTCCAGGCCGAACTCCGCCACGTAATAGCGCAGCAGGAAGTTGTGCATCGAATATTCGAACGGCACACCGAATGTCATGCCCTTCCACATCTTTGGATCGCGCTTGTCCAGATGCTGGTTGGACAGCACGATGGCCTGTCCGTTGATGTTCTCGACAGCGGGCATGATATAGGGCTGCGCGACCGAACCAGCCCCCAGCGTCATCGCCAGCGGCATCGGTGTCAGCATGTGGCTGGCGTCGTATTCACCCGACAGCGACTTGTCGCGCGCCACGGCCCAACCGGCCGTCTTGATCACGCTCGCGTTCAGGCCGTAACGCTCGTAGAACCCCATCGGCTGCGCCATGATGATCGGCGTGGCGCAGGTGATCGGCACGAAGCCGATGTTAAGGTCTGTCTTTTCGGGCGCGCCCAGGTTGTCGAGGATCGCAGCCTTGGCCTTGTCGATCGGAAAGACCGAAGCCAGCGCCGCTGCCACCGTGCCACCCCCCAGCATCCCCATGAAAGACCGCCGCCCGATGTCGCTGTGACCAAAGACCGAACGCACGATCGCGCTTTCCACCGCCCGTTCCATCATCGCCTCCGAGGACATCACCTCGGCTGCGTGCTGATGCTGTCCGGTCTTGCAGGTCTCGCAACCGCAGGCCGCGCCATGTCGCAGGTCGGATTTTTCAGAAAACGGGTTGCCCAGGCTTTTCATCGTCATGTCAGATCCTCTCGGTCAGGTGTCGTTGCCTCATCATCGGATGGCAGCGCCCTGTTTCGAAAGGGGCATGACTAAAATTTAGGCATCAATCTTTATTAAGTATTTACAGCATCTTAACATCCTCATCATCGGACCAAACATTACTATTTTTCGTAATTTACGATATTTCGTATTGATCTGCCGCAATGCAGCGCGCCAGATCGGGCCATGCTGGACCTTCACGCCCCTCCCGATTCCCTGCTAAACGCCCTGTCCGAGGCTGCGCTGCTCATCGACCTTGCCGAAGATCGGACCGTCGCCGCCAATAGCCGTGCAAAAGCCCTGCTGGATCTTTCACAGACCCCCGAGACAACATTCTCCCCACTGGTCGGCGCGACACTGCCCCAATTCATCGTCTTCGTGGACGAAATCGCCCATCGCGGCGAAGCCTGGAGCCGCGACATCACCCTGGCCACGGCAGGCGGCACACCCCTGCGCTGCGAGATCCGGGGCCGCCTGCTGGAAGACAACCCCTCGCTCCTGTTGCTGACCGTTCTGGACCTTGACGAGATGGAGCGGCATGACCGCATCGCCGAAGCGGCCGAGCTGCACCGCTCGGGCCTGCTGGAATGGCGACGTGCGCAGGGGTTCTTTTCCGAACTTGAACGGCAGAACCAGTTGATCCTGAACGCGGCTGGCGAAGGCATCTACGGGGTCAATGCCGATGGCAAGACCACGTTCCTGAACCGCGCCGCGCAGGAAATGCTGGGCTGGACCGCCGAAGATCTGCTGGGTCAAGACATCCATTCGGTGATCCACCATCACCACCTGGATGGCGAAGTCTATCATTCCCACGATTGCCCGATCTACCAGTCATTCCGCTTTGAACAGGTCGCCCGGATCGAGGATGAAGTGTTCTGGCGCAAGGACGGCAAGCCGATCCGCGTCGAATATGTCTCGACGCCGATCTATGACCAGAAGGTGCTGGCCGGGGCCGTGGTGATCTTCCGCGACATCACAGAGCGCAAGGAAAACGAACGCAAGCTGCGCGAGGCGATGGAAGAGGTCGCCGCACTGCGCGACCGGCTGGAACAGGAAAACGCCTATCTGCAAGAGGCGATCACTTCCGAACGCGCGCATCACGACATCATCGGCCGTTCACCGGCGATCCGCCAGCTTGTCACCAAGATCGGGCTGGTCGCCCAGACCGACGCTACCGTTCTGATCACGGGCGAGGCTGGGACCGGCAAGGCGCTGGTCGCTACCGCCATCCACAGCGACAGCCCCCGCCGCCGCCGTCCGCTGATCCATTTCAAATGCGGATCGGTGACCGCCGACGCGACAGAGGCGGAATTGTTCGGGCAGATGCGCGGCGCGTTTCCCGGGGCATTGCGCGACAAGCCCGGCAAGCTGGAGCTGGCCCATGGCGGCACCTTGTTCCTTGATGACGTCTCGGAACTGCCGCTGGAACAGCAAGGCAGACTTTTGCACGCGCTTCAGGCGGGCGAGGTGTCGCGCCTTGGTGACACCCGCGTGCGCCAGATCGACATTCGCGTGATCGCCGCCACGACGAAGAACCTGGAACATGAGGTCGCGGCCGGACGCATGCGCGAGGATCTGTGGCTGTTCCTGAACGTCTTTCCGATCACCTGCACGCCGCTGCGGGATCGCCCCGAAGACATCCCCGAACTGGCGGTGCATCTGCTGGATATCGCCTGCAAGCGGATGAACCGGCCGCGCACCGTGATCACCGAACGCACCATGGAAAGGCTGTGCGCTTATCGCTGGCCGGGTAATGTACGCGAATTGCGCAACGTGATCGAGCGGGCGGCGATCCTGTCGACGGGCGGAAAGCTGATGGTTGAACTGGGCAACGATACCCCTGCTCGCGCGCCCGCGCCGCAGGCGATCCGCACCGAAGCCGAGATCCAGCAGACCATCCGCGACAATCTGGTTGCCTGCCTGCGCGAAACCAAGGGCAAAGTCTCTGGGCCCGACGGTGCCGCGGCCCTTCTGGGGGTGCAGCCCACGACGCTCTATTCTCGCATCCGCTCAATGAACATCACGCCGCAGGACTACGGTTGACGCTTCAGTCCTGTGTCACGCCGACCTATACGGGCTGATCGGCGGCGATTCCCCACATAAGCCGTCAATGCTTCGCAGCATCCCGTGATATGTCGAATAAACTTCGCCAATTGTAAAATATATTCGCGATTTCTTCGAAAATTGACCGGCTCCCGCATCACAATCGCCAGAACATTTCCAGCCGCCTGCCTATGATGCCGCGCAATCTGACATCTGTCCTATCGGAAGGGTTCTGGCATGAAGATCGTGGTTCTTGGCTCTGGTGTTATCGGGGTGACATCGGCGTGGTATCTGGCGCAGGCCGGCCACGAGGTGACTGTGATCGATCGCCAGCCCGCCGCGGCGCTGGAAACCTCTTTCGCCAATGCCGGTGAAATCAGCCCCGGCTATTCCTCCCCTTGGGCCGCGCCGGGCATCCCCCTCAAGGCGCTCAAGTGGATGTTCATGGAACATGCCCCCCTGATCATCCAACCGAAAATGGACCTGACCAAGCTGCGCTGGATGGCGCAGATGCTGGGCAACTGCACCAGCGCCGCCTATGCGGTGAACAAGGCGCGCATGGTGCGGCTTGCCGAATACTCCCGCGATTGCCTGACCGACCTGCGCCACGACACGGGCCTGCAGTTTGACGAGCGCCAGCAAGGCACGCTGCAGCTGTTTCGCACGCAAAAGCAGATGGACGCCGCCGCCAAGGATATCGAGGTTCTGCGCCAGGGTGGCGTCGCCTTCGAAGTGCTCGACCGCGCCGGCTGCCTTCTCGCCGAACCGGGCCTGCGCGGATCGGCCGATCGGATCGTGGGCGGGCTGCGCCTGCCCGGTGACGAAACCGGCGATTGCTTCAAGTTTACCCAAGGGCTGGCCGCGAAAGCTGCGGCACTTGGCGTGATCTTCCGGCATGGGGTCTCAATCGATCGCCTGAACATGGAGGGCGGGCGCATCCTGTCAGTCAGCACCTCGCAGGGCGATGTGACAGCGGACAGCTTTGTTCTGGCGCTTGGCAGCTATTCACCCAAGCTGGTCGCGTCCCATGGTCTTCGCCTGCCCGTCTATCCGGTCAAAGGCTATTCGATCACCATGCCCATCATCGACGAAGCCCGCGCGCCGGTATCGACCGTGATGGATGAAACCCACAAGATCGCGATCACCCGTCTGGGCGACCGCATCCGGGTCGGCGGCATGGCGGAACTGGCTGGATTCGATCTGTCGCTGCATGACAAGCGCAAGCGCACATTGCTGCACTCGGTCACGGATCTGTTCGGCGGCGCTGGCGACACGCGGCAGACGCAATTCTGGACCGGCCTGCGCCCGATGACGCCGGATGGAACGCCGGTCGTGGGCAAGACGTCAGTGCCGAACCTGTTCATGAACACCGGACACGGCACGCTGGGCTGGACGATGGCAGCAGGCTCGGGGCGGGTTCTTGCGGATATCATATCTGGCCGCGCCACCCAGATCGACAGCAGCGACCTGGGCTTTGACCGTTATACCCGCAAAGGCCAAGGGCGCGCCCCGAAGGGCAGCATGAGGCCCGCAACCGCCTGATCGAAACCACGGGCAACACCCGGCACGACATTGCGACCACCGCCTTGGCGATGGCGCAACGTAACATCAAAGGAATGGCCGCGCATCTGGATCAATCACACGTAAAAAGTGTTATTGTTATCGAATTTGATCCGATGCGATCGCACTCCCGTAGTTTCTTATCATCGTTCGATCACAACGGTGTTTAATCAACTGGGAGAATACAATGAATTTTTCAATGAAATCAGCCCGCCGCCGCTCCATCCTCAAAGGCGGCGCAGCACTGGCCTTTGCAGCATCCCTTGCCGCCTGCGCCCCCATGGCATCCGAACCCGACGTCGTCGATATCCTGGCCAGCAATGACCAGTTCAGCACGCTTGTCGCGGCTGTCGGTGCGGCAGGCCTTGTCGACACCCTCAAGGGCGATGGTCCTTTCACCGTATTCGCACCGACCAACGCCGCCTTTGCCGCCCTGCCCGCCGGCACCGTCGAAAGCTTGTTGTTGCCTGAAAATAAAGACAAATTGGTCGCGATCCTGACCTATCACGTGGTGCCCGGTGCAGTCACCTCGGATCAGCTGGCCGGCCAGCGCCTGGATGTGGCAACCGTTCAGGGCCAGACCGTGCATATCAACGCCACTGACGGCGTGCGCGTGAACAAGGCCAATGTCACGCAGGCCGACATCATCGGCGCGAACGGCGTGATCCACCGCATCGACAGCGTGCTTCTGCCGAAGTGATCCGGCATCAGCGCGCCTCGCGCTTAGCAGGGGGGCAGGCCAGGCCTGCCCCTCGTTGTTTCGGGGATTAAGAAGAATAAGTAAACAATCTCTGCGTGTTGTTTATGTTATATTCAGCCATCCATTGCCGCGTTTGATCGCGCCGGGGTTTTCAAGACAGCACAATATGGGTAACGGAAAGTTCGGGTCAGACCCGCCCGTGCCTGCTGCGGCAGGCCCTTAACCATTGCCCTCTGTGTAAAGCCGGGTCCGTTGAAGCAACAAACGGAGAGCGGATGTCAGAACGATCAAGACCGATGGCGGGCGTTTTACTGCACCGCGGCGCAATCATCTGCGCCGTGATGATCGTCGAGCTGATCGCGCTTGTCGTCGTTCACCAGTTCTTCGTGACGTTCGACTGCGGCGAAACCGCTGATTTCCGGACATGCCAGTTCCTGCAAAGCCTTGTTGCCCGTTCGCTGGTGATGGTTGCGGCGTTCGGGGTGCTTGTCTGGGCGCGCCCCGCGATCTTCCGCGACTTCGCGACGTCCGCCGCAACATCCTCGGGCAGGCCATGGATCTGGGTGCATCTGGCCGGCGTGGCCTTGCTATGGTTGCCGCTGCTGATGGCGGGTCCGGACGGATTGGTGGCCTTCTTCCACACTGCGTCGTGGATTTGGGGGGCTGGCGCAATTCTGGCCTCGGTAGGCGGGGCCTTGTGGATCGCGCCCGGTGCGGCATGGGCGAAAATGCTGCGCAACGAACGCTTCATGCCGCTGATCGTCCTGCTGCTGGCCGCACTGGTCCCTGATCTCGCAGACGAGCTGCTACCCCTGTGGGATTGGCAAGCGATCACAACAGCGACCTTCGCCGCCGTATACTGGCTTCTGTCTGTCTTCAGCAGTCAGACCTTTGCCGATCCTGCAGCATATATCATCGGCGTCGACAGTTTCGCCGTGCATATCGCCCGCCAGTGCTCGGGGATCGAGGGGGTCGCGCTGGTAACCGCCTTTGTCTGCCTCTACGCGCTCATGTTCCGCAAGGACATCCGCTTTCCGCATTACTGGCTTGTGGTCCTGCCGGTCGCCATCATGCTCAGCCTGCTGCTGAATATCGTGCGGATCGCCGTACTGGTGCTGATCGGCGCACGGATCTCGCCCGAACTGGCCGTGAACGGGTTTCACAGCTACGCGGGCTGGCTGTTCTTCACCCTCCTCGCACTGGGTATCGTCTACGGGCTGCAAAAGATCCGCTGGCTGCATCGGGATCCCACGCTTCTTGACCGGGCCGCACCGCTCCAGGGCGATCCGGTGGCCGCGCAGATCCTGCCATTCGTCGTGTTCATGCTGTCCAGCGTGATTGCACAGGCCCTTTTTCCGCATCCCGCCCTGGGTTATCCGCTTGTCGCCATCGCGCTTGCGGGATCGGCCTGGTACTTCCGCGACCAGTTGCGCGCCGAAAGCTGGCAACTGGACCTGGTGGGGATCAGCGCCGGTGCGCTTGTCGGGTTGGCCTGGGTCTTGCTGGCCGATACATCGGGCGAAAGCGGTGCGTTGAGTGACGCGCTGGCCGGACTCAGCCCGCTGCTTCTGACACTCTGGGTGATCGCGCGACTGACGGGAACGGTCCTTTTGGTCCCCCTGGTGGAAGAGATGTTCTTTCGCGGTTACGTTCTGCAACGGATCGACCGGGGTGGCCTGCTGCTGCGTATACTGGCCATCGCGGTATCGTCGGTGCTGTTCGCGGCACTGCACGGGCGCTGGATCGCAGCTGGCTTGGCTGGTCTGGTCTTTGCCCTGGCCATGCTGCGGCGGGGCAAGGTAGGCGATGCGGTGCAATCGCATATGGCCGCCAATCTGGTCGTCGCGCTCTGGGCGCTGGCGCAGTTCGATTTCGCGCTGATCTGACCGCTACACCCCATCACGCCGCAGCCAGGATCGCGGCAAAAGGCAGAACATAAAAAAAGGCGTGGGGAAACTCCCCACGCCTTTTTGTTTATTCCACAGACGCCTTGGCTCAGGCGCGCAGACGGCGGTTGCGTTCCCACACGAAAGCAACCACGGCCAGAACAGCTGCCAGAGCCAGCAGACCGGTGGATGCGTCGATTTCGGGCACGCTGGTCACGGTGCCGCCACCAGGCACACCTTCACCAACGGACAGAGGCGTGGTTCCGGATGTGGACAGGGTGCCCGACGACGATCCGCCGTAACCCGAAGACGACCCACCGCCGGGGCGGCTGGAACGTCCACCCATGGCCAGTGCCATCGACGCCGTCATTGCGAAGGTTGTAGCAGCAACCAGTGACGTAGAGATGAATTTTGATCCAATCACGCTATTCGTTCCTTAACTGATAGTTCCCCCAGAGCGGCATATGCCGCCGTGCTCGCACCACATCACTCGGAACAAATACTATTCGAGGTTGACTATACATTCGAAAACTTGAGTTGGGCAACGAAAAACCTTCCTTTTGCCATATTTTATGGGCCCGATTTGGAAACAGTAGACCCCAAATTGCGCAAAATATCGTCAATTTGTGGAGGGTCCGGCCCTTGTTGACCACTACAACTAGCTCTTGGGCAAAGGCCGCCACGATTTTGCCGAATCTCCTCAGCGCAAAATCATCCTTAGATGTTTCATTATCAGATCCGATGCGCAGGCATCCAAACAGGATCAAATCCATCGGAGTCTTGCGGGTTCATTGGCATCACGGCGTGCGACAGGGGCACTTGTTTTGTCGACAGCAAAACCAACTTCCTGCCCTGTCGGTGCTGAAACACTTTGACAAAACCCCGCAAGACCTTGCAATCCGGTCGGGGCCCTAGAACTATCATGCCCGGCGGCCTGAGGCGCGCGCCTCGCGAGTGGAGTGGTGACATGGCAAGACGTATCCTTTTGGCGGGCGGGGCAGGCTACATCGGCTCGCATACATTCGTGGCCTTGATCGAAGCCGGATACGACGTCGTCATCCTGGACAATTTCGCGAATGCGGCGCGCCGCGTGCCGGGCGCCCTGGAACAGATCACCGGCCGGCCGGTAACGCTGATCGAAGGCGATGTGCTGGACAGGGCGCTGCTGGACCGGCTGTTTGCCGATCAAGCCTTTGATGCGGTGATCCATTTCGCGGCGCTCAAAGCCGTTGGCGAAAGCGTCGAAAGACCGCTGGACTATTTCCACTGCAATATCGGGGGTCTGGTCACCCTGATGCAGGCCATGGCCGCCGCCGGGGTTTTCACGCTCGTCTTTTCGTCTTCTGCCGCCGTCTACGGCGTGCCCGAGACCCTGCCCATCCCCGAAACCGCACCTCGCAGCCACGCGAACCCCTATGGCTACACCAAGCTTGTGGGCGAGCAGATAATCGAGCAGGCAACCGCCGCGGACCCGCGCTGGTCCGTGGGGGTCTTGCGGTATTTCAACCCTGTGGGCGCGCATCCGTCCGGCCTGATCGGAGAGGACCCAACCGACAGACCCAACAATCTCATGCCCTATGTGGCCAAGGTCGCCGCAGGCGAATTGCCCGAGATCGCCGTTTTCGGCGACGATTACCCGACACCCGACGGATCCGGCGTGCGCGATTTCATCCACGTGTGCGACTTGGCGCAGGGCCATGTCATGTCGCTTGATGCGTTGTTCCGCGATGGCACGGGCCATGTCGTGAACCTGGGCACCGGCCGCGGCTATTCCGTGCTGGAACTGATTGCGGCCTATTCGGCGGTCTGCGGGCGGGCGTTGCCCTTCCGCATCGCACCGCGCCGCCCCGGCGATCCTGCGGCATCCTACGCCGATCCCTCCAAGGCACGCGCGCTGCTGGGATTCGAGGCAAAGCTCGACCTGAACGACATGTGCGCCTCAAGCTGGAACTGGATCCAGAACGGCGCCCGGTGATCCGCCAGTTCCCTATCTGTTGCCGTACATCTTTTCCTGAAGCTCAGTGTACCAGGCCGTGAAATCCCGGAACGGCCAGAACAGGAAAACGGGGATCTGCACGACACCCAGCAGATAGGCGCGCACCGTGGGAAAGCTGAAGCGCTTCCGCAAGGGGTCGATCGCACAATAAAGCAGGGCGAACTTCAAGAAGGATAGCGCCAGGCGGATGGCCGAGCCTGCGCGCGCATTACTGTGAATGGCGTGCAGCGCCATGAGGTTGCGCACCCGGATGGTGTTGATCCTGAAGCGGCTTGCCTTGCTGTCATTTCCATCGGCGTGGAAAAAGCCTGCTTGCGTGGCATGTACCAAGCGACCGCGCCGTGACATGCGATAGGAAAAATCCCCGTCCTCATGGGTGGAATAGTATCGCAGGATTTCCGACCAGCCAGTCTGCACGGCCCATTCACGGCGCGCTGTCGTGCGCCCGCCATTGATCAAGCCATTTGCACTGCCACCGGCCGCCTCAACCGCAGGCGGCAATGGCCCCTTATCGACCCGTCCGTCATAGGGCACGAAATGGTTATCAAGGCTCAGCTGGTCTTCCAGCCAGCCCAACAGGCGGCCCCTCAGCCCAAGGACCGGCGCGGGAAGGTCGGTTGCGGGTTCCGCAGCTTCATCGCCGGGGGCGTGCGACGTGAAATGGCCCGCGACCATCGCCACCTCACACCCGGTGTCAGCCTCGTAGATCTGCATGATCCGCTCTGCCGCGTCGGGGAAAAGATAAATGTCATCGTCGATCGAAAACACGATATCGGATGTCGCAAGCCGCATCGCCTGATTGCGCTGGAATGTGAGCGACCGCACATCTGCCGGCACATAGACCAGCCGGATGTCTTCCCAGTAATCCGCGAAACGGCGCTGCACCTCGGCGCGATGCGCCTCCCAATCATCCGAGGCGTCAACGATCACCACTTCGGCGGGTAAGCGGGTTTGCACGACCGCATACGAAAGGGTCCGCACCAGAAAGTGCAGACGATTATACGTGCATATAGCAAGCGTCCAATCCAGCAGCGGAACCGCTATTGTCTTTGCATCTGTCGTCGTATCAAGGGTCATAAGCAATCAATTTACCATTCACCATGCATCGATCCCGCGACATTTTCCAACAAAAATGGCTGAAGTACGACAGGATCGCGGTTTCTTCAAACATGTGACGGGAATAAGCCGCAAGACTTCAATGCCCGTGACCATGCGACATTTTCCGGCATAGGGGCGCGTTTTTCCACTTGTCCGCCCGGCCCCTCGGCATCAGCGGAAAGGCTTGGCCAACGCATGGCTGACCTGTCGATACGGGGCTGCCGCATGCAAACTTGCCTCACATCAGCTGTCGGCCTGCGGTGTCACGCAATCGTGGCATCGTCAGCCAAGGTAACATTCCTGCCACCGCATATGTCACGGATGTTGCAGGGCATTGACCGATCTTGGTTGACCTGCCGCGCCTCAACGTGTTTTTTCCCTGCACCAAAGTTCGCGACAAACGCGACATATCACCGGGAGAGAGTAACCATGAAACATCTTCTTATTGCGGCGACCGCAGCCCTCGCGCTGGGTACCGCCGCGCATGCCGAAGAGCTTTCCATCGCAACCGGCGGCACCGGGGGGGTCTATTACCCCTATGGCGGCGGCTTGGCCGAAGTCATCGGCAAGCATGTCGAAGGCTACACCGCCAGCGTCGAAGTGACCGGCGCATCCGTTGAAAACATGGCGCTGATCCAGCGCGGCGAAAGCGATCTGGCTCTCGCATTGGCGGACGCGGTCTATCAGGCCTATACCGGCACCGGCAAGTTCGAGGGCAAGGCAATCCCCGAAGCACGCGCGCTGGCCTCGATCTATCCGAACGCCGTGCAGATCGTGACCCTTGCCGACAGCGGCATCACCAGCCTTGAAGACCTGCGCGGCAAGCGCGTGTCGGTTGGCGCGCCCGGTTCGGGCACCGAACTCAGCGCACAGACGATCCTGGCCGCGAACGGAATCACCTATGAAGATTTCGATCCCCAGCGCCTGAACTTCAACGAAACCGCGGATGCGATCCGTGACGGCGATATCGTCGCCGGCTTCTGGAGCGTGGGCCCCCCCACCTCGTCGATCATGAACCTGGCCGCCACGCGCGAAATCAGCATCGTCGCGCTGACCGAGGATGAAATCGCCAAGGCCCGCGCGGCCGAGCCGACCTTCGCCCCCTACACTCTGCGCGCTGGCCTCTATGACGGCGTCGCCGACGCGGTGCCCACCATCTCGACCCCGAACGTGCTGGTCGTGCATGCCGACATGGACGAAGAACTGGCCTACAACATCACCAAGGCCATGTACGAAAACGTCGCGGAACTGATCGCGATTCACCCGGCGGCCAACGACACCACGATCGAGTTCTCGGTCGCGTCCACGCCGATCCCCTTCCACCCCGGCGCACTTCGCTACCTCGAAGAAATCGGTGCCGCGGTGCAGGATCACCAGCGCCAGTGAGGCGTGCATGGGCGGGGCGGCTCGGCAGGGCCGCCCTTCTTGTCTTTTCCGCTTGCGCAAGCCTGATCTGGACCGCACCGCTGCGGGCTGAACCGCGTCTGGTCGTCGAAAGCCGCCAAGGGCTTGTGATCGGACAGCTGCGCTTCGAAACGGGTCGGGAAATCTGCTTGTCCTGGTCCCATTCCGTGACGGGCGGTTTCGTATCCGACTGTTTCGAAAACAGGGATGGGATCCTGATGCTGACACGTTCCTACCTGCATGATTTCGCGGCTGGGCTGGGCGAGGTTGCCGGGCGCGGCACCCTGCGATCCGCTGAAGGCGGCGGCTACTGGATCGACGGGATCGATGAGGCGATCCCCGGAAATGCGCTGCCGCTGCGCGTGGGCGCGCCCCGTGTCGGGCATGTGCTGACCGGATTCGGGCAACGCCTGAACCTCAGCGCGATGGCCGCCGGCGCCCGCGTCAACCTGCGGCTGATCCCACAGCTTCCTTGATACGACCAACCCAAGGCTGACCCCTTCTGGCGCAGCCCCCTGTACCGACAGGACCACACCATGACCGACCCGAAAGCCGATCAAACCACTGCACAATCGTCACAGGCCGACGTGACACCGACATCGCAACTGTCGGATCTCGTTCAGCCGCGTCCGATTCTGTGGATCATCACGCTGACTGCGATCGCCATGTCGCTGTTCCAGATGTACACGGCCGGGATCGAACCGCTTGGCCTGTTCTATCAACGCTCGGCGCATCTGGGTTTCGTGCTGTTCCTGGCCTTCCTGGTCTTTCCCGTCACCGGCCCTACAAAACCGCGCGGCACGATCGGCTGGATCATCGATGCGGCATTTCTGACAGCGGCTTTCCTGAGCGGCTTCTACATCTTCTATTTCCTCGACGATATCATCGACCGTGCGGGGTGGTGGACCCAGACCGATATCATCATGGGGATCATCGCCACCGTGGCGGTGCTGGAGGCAAGCCGCCGGGTTGTCGGGCTTGGCATGACCGTCATCGGGCTGATTGCCATTGCCTATGCGCTGGCAGGCCCGCGCGGCGCCCTGCCCTGGCTGGGCGAATGGATGCCCGGCATCCTGTCGCATCGCGGTGCCAGCGTCGATCGCCTGGTGGGGCAACTCTACCTCGGGCAGGAAGGCATCTTTGGCCTGCCGCTGGGCGTGGCCGCGACCTATGTCTTCATGTTCGTCCTTTTCGGCGCCTTCCTCGAGGTGACCGGGGCGGGCAAGTTCTTCATCGACCTCGCATTCGCCGCGACGGGGCGCAAACCGGGCGGGCCGGCCAAGGCGGCGGTCATTGCTTCGGCAGGGATGGGGTCTATCTCGGGTTCAGCCATTGCCAATGTGGTGACGACCGGTGCCTTTACCATCCCGCTGATGAAAAAGCTGGGCTACAAGCCCAAGGAAGCCGGCGGGATCGAGGCTGCCGCCTCGACTGGCGGGCAGATCACCCCGCCACTGATGGGCGCGGGCGCATTCCTGATCTCGGAATATACCAATGTGCCCTATATCGACATCGTGATGGTGTCGATCTTTCCGGCCATCCTTTATCTGGGCACGGTCTATCTGTTCGTGCACCTTGTGGCGATGAAGGCTGGCATGACCGGCATGTCGGCCACGGAGCTGCCGATCGTGCGGCATGTGCTGGCGGCGGGCTGGCAATTCATCGTGCCGCTCTTGGTGCTGATCTGGCTTCTGGTCAACAACATCTCTCCGACGCGCGTGGGTTTCTGGGCGATCATATCGGTGATCGCGGTCACGGCGCTGCGGTCGGGTTTCACGCTTGTCTTCCTGGATCCGAAAGCGGGCAAGCCCCTGACCGGGGAACGGCTGCGCGAGGCGATCTGGAGCGGGATCCGCCTGATCGGGCAGGCGCTGGAGCTGGGCGCGCGCAACGCGGTTGCGGTCAGCGTGGCCTGTGCGGTGGCCGGCATCATCGTGGGCGTGGTGGGCCTGACGGGTCTGGGGCTCAAGTTCTCGTCGATGATGATCTCGCTCTCGGGGGGGAACCTGGCGCTGGCGCTGATCTTCGTGCTGATCGCCAGCCTGATCCTGGGGATGGGTCTGCCGGTGACGGCGGCCTATATCGTGCTGATCGTCCTGGTGGGTCCGGCGTTGAACCAGGAGTTCGGCGTGCCGCTGCTGATCGCGCATCTGGTGGTGTTCTGGTACAGCCAAGACAGCAACGTGACGCCGCCGATTGCGCTGGCCGGGTTCGCGGGGGCGGCGATTGCGGGATCCAAGCCGATGGAGACCAGCATGCAGGCCTGGAAATACGCCAAGGGCCTGTATCTGATCCCCGCCTTCATGGTCTACAACCCCGAGATCATCATGGGTGGCGAGACCTGGTATGTGATCTGGACCGGCGTGATCGTGGTGATCGGCCTGATCGGCTTTGCCGCGGCGATCGAGGGTTATCTTTTCACCTGGATGGACAAAATCTCGCGTCTGCTGATTGTGCCGGGCGTCATCATGATCTTTAATCCCGATGAGATCATCGAAGCCTCAGGCGCCGCGCTGGTTCTGGGCTTGCTGGCCTGGAACTGGGTCAAGAGCCGCAGGTCCGCGGCGCAAACCCCGTGAGGGCGGCGGCGGGTGATCCGGCCCGTCCCACGATGGGACAATTTGTGTCGTGAGTGTTTTCAAGGGGTTGAAAGACTGCGTTAGGGAAAAATTAACAAATGACCCCGATTCCTGGTGAAACGGGAGCAGGGTCAGCAGCCGGGTTGAGGACAATTCGAGAGGGCGGATTTTGCCACAAACCCGCCCAGAAAAGACCAATCCCCGTATTTACGAGTGATTGTCACTGATCGTGCAACAGTGTCCAGAATGATCGTATCCGTTTTTGCCTGAGTGACGTTTACCAGTTCCCATCGGTCAGCTTGGCGCCATTCGGAAGGAGACCGTTGGTCGTGCGTCACATGCGGAGAACGTGCCTGTCACTGGCGGCGGTGACCTTGCTTGCCGGTTGCGGTGGCGGGGGCGGCGGAGGCGCGGCCACAACGGTGCTGAACCTGATGGTCGAGACATTGACGGGCGGCAACTTCAGCGCCGACGCCCTGACGGTCAGCCGTTTTCAAAGCATCACGACCGACTGGCGCCGCGCGGCGCAGGACCTGCGCGATTCGACCCTTTATCAGAGGCAGGAATTTTCCTGGTATGTCGACGGCAACAACAGCGGGACGCGCGATCCGGCGACAGAGCCGCTTTTCAACAGTTTCTCCATCGCGTCGTCGCGGGTGGATTATGCCCATGCCGCCGGCCTGACCGGCGCGGGCCAGACCGTCGCCGTCACGGACGACGGCTTTCTAGCCACCCATGAGACCATCGCCGGGCGCGTGACGGGCAGCTACACCGGACCGATCGAGGATCATGGCACGGCCGTTGCGTCGATCATTGCGGGATCTTCGTCCTACATGATCGGCGTGGCACCGGGCGCGAACCTTGTGCTTGGCACCTATGACACCCCCACCAACCGGGCCGCAGCGACCGACCTTGCCCGTATTTCCGGCGCGATTGCGCAGAACAATTCCTGGGGTTTCGTGAACGAACCCGCCACCGCATCGACCTTCACGCGGTTGTTCGTCAATGGCAGCGAAGCGCCCTATCTTTCGGCCTTGCGGAATTACACGCGCAACGGCGTCGTGGTCTTTGCCGCGGGCAACAACCCTTCGGACACCGATGCCGGGATCATGGAGGCCTTGCCCCTTTTCGCCCCGGACCTTGAGCCCGGCTGGCTGACGGTCATCAGCGGCGTGCCCAGTTTCGATGACAACCGCATCCTGAGTGTGCAGCGGGTGTCGGCCCCCTGTTTGCAGGCGGCGCGGTGGTGCCTTGTCGCGGATGGATCGTGGATGGCGGCCAATGCGGACAGCGTGAGCAGTTACGGCACAGCCCCGGTGATCGGCACGTCATTTGCCGCGCCCGTTGTGTCCGGCGCGATTGCCCTGCTGGCCGAGGCCTTTCCGACGCTGACGGCCCATGACCTGCGCGCGCGTCTGATCGCCACGGCGGACAACCAGTTTGCGGGCTTCACGGCCTCGGGACGGTTGGAGGTGATCCCCGGATCCGGCGTGTTCCACGATTACAGCAGCGAATGGGGCCATGGTTTCCTGGATGTGCGCGCGGCGCTTCTGCCCATCGGCACGCCCGTGGCGCGCATGGCCGATGGCAGCGCACAGGTGGCGGATCAGCCGATGATCGTGGGCGGCGGCGCGACGGGGGATGCCGTGGCGCGCAGCCTTGCGGCGGTGCCGGTTCTGGTGACGGATGCGCTTGGCGGTGATTTCACCATGCCCGGATCGGCGCTGGCGGCCACGCCATCGACCCCGCCGGTCAGTGCGCGCCTGTGGCAGAGCATGTTCAGCCCGGACCAGCGCCCCGGCGTGATGCAGGCCTATGGCGGGGCCGACATGGCCTTTGCCGCCGGAGGGCTGGAGATGGCCTTTATCACGCCCGATTCAGGCCGGGCACTGCATGGCGATCCGGCCATGGCGGCCACGATCGGGCAACGCATCGCCGCCGCCGGTGGCGAGGTGTTCATCGGGCTGAACGTCACGCGCGATGACGGCACATTGCTGCCGGGGATCGGCGGAGAGGCGAGCACGCTGGCCGCGCTGGAGCTGGCCTATGCCCATCAGGGCAGCAACGGCGCCTTCCTGGAACTGGGCGGCAGTTTCGGCATGGCCCCCGGCGGACGCGGTGCGGCGCTGTCGCAGCAATCCGATGTGCGCTTCAACGCCTTTCGCCTTGAGGCGGGGCAACGGGATATCCTGCGCAGCGGCGATACGTTGCGTGTCGGTGTCTCGCTGCCCGTGGCGGTGACATCGGGGCGGACCGAGATCGCCCTGCCCGTCGCGCGCAGTGCGACCGGGATCGACTACCGGCAGGTCGGCATCGACTATTCCCCGCGCGACCGCGAGATCAACCTGTCGGTGACCTATGACAGGCCCATCGGGCGCGGTACCGATCTGTTCCTGGGGGCGATCCACGCGATCAACCACGGCCATGTCGCAGGGCAGCGGGATACGGCCGCGATCCTGGGTATTCGCAAGACATTCTGACCCGGAAAGGCGCTATCGTGGCGCGCGTTTCACCCCCGTTTGTAGAGGGTGGGCGGGGTCATGCGGTGGCTGCGAAAAAATTTTCGGATCTGAACTTGCATATCAGATAGATCATTCCCACCTCTTCCCTGAATTACAGAAAAAACTGACCCGCCTTGCTGACAGGATGGACACCGTTCGCGGTGGGCCTTTGGTTTCAAAAATTTAATTAATGATGTGTGGTATGTGGTTAGAGCTTCCTGACAGTCGGACCGGGCTCCTTGGGGGGGATGCCGACATGAGTGATCAGGGGGGCGCATTTCATCGCCGACCGTCCGACAGTTTTTCCATCGCTGAAGATCAGCGCTGGGGTGGAGTTCTGAGCCAGGAACAGGTGACGCGGTTCCGTGAGAAAGGGTTGCCGCTGGCCTTTGACCCGGTACAGATCGGCTGGGTGCCGCTGGATCACATGGCGGAGGATGCCGCGCAGACGCCTTCCCCGCTGTCGTGGAGCGGTGGTTTGCGTGCGGGGATGGTCCCTGCCCCGCGGCCTGACATGGCGGGTTTGCTGCGGCTGCGGGCCTGGGATCTTTCGGATGTCGCCACCTATCGCGCGCTGCTGGACGATGCGCAGGTCTGGCGCTTCATGCATGAAGCCTGGCCGGGTGCCGTGACCGAGGATCTTGCGCGCGGGCTGATCGAGATTTCGACGGCCGCCGATCATCACGAGGTGCGCGCGGTGCTGTGCGATGGCCAACCGGTCGGGCAGGTGCGCCTTGCCTTTGCGGCACAGGGGCGCGACCGCAGCGAGGCCGAGATCAGCTATTGGCTGGGGCGGGCCCATTGGGGCCGGGGGATCGGGGGCGCGGCGGTGACGATGGCGACGCGCGCGGCCTTTGAGGCGCATCGGGGCTTGCGGCGGATCGTGGCGCTGGTTCATCCGGACAACCGCGCCTCGGCGCGGTTGCTGCGGGCGGCGGGATATGCCCTGAGCGGGCATCGCGGCGATGGCTGGCTGATCTTCGAGACGACGCGCTGAGGGCGCGATCCGCGTCAGGCGTGATCGGGGCTGTCGTAGCGCCCGCCGATGATCCTTGCGGGGACGCCGGCCACGGTCACGCCCGAGGGGATGTCGGTGGTGACGACGGCATTCGCGCCGATGGTGACGTGATCGCCGATTGTCACGCCGTTCAGGATCTTGGCCCCTGCCCCGATATCGACATGGCCGCCCAGGGTAACGGGCCCCGCCAGCGTGACCTGGTGGAAGATCATGCAGTTCGGGCCGATCCTGGATCCGGGGTGGATGATGATGCCCGTGGGATGCGGCAGGCGCAGGCCGCCCGCGATCTGGCAGTGCAGATGGATCTCGCTTTGGGTGATCGTTGACCAGAAGAGGTGGTTGAGCACCCAGTAGCGCCGCGCGAGGGCGGCAAGGGGGCCCTTTCGCGCGCGCGCGGCCTGATAGCGTCTGATGGCGCGCAAGAGCTTGGATGCGGGATCCCAAAACCGGCGCACATGCTCGCGGCTCCAGTCCGGCACTTCGGCCGAGACGTTCATCTCCTTGATTGTCACGCGTCCCGCCTGTGTCTGCTGTGCGGGGTCGCGGTGTTGCGCGGCCCCTTTTGCTTGTCCGGTGTCCAATGTGCGCAGTCGGGCCTAGCCCGTCAAGATCGGCTGCACCGGATCGGCGGTTGGCGTTACCCGGCCTTGTCCATGGGGGAGGCGTTGATCTGCATGCATTTCTCGGCGTGGATGTCGTGATCGGTGATGGATCGGCAATGGCAGACGATCATGGCGGCGCCTTCAATGCAGTCTGTGACCGGGGGATGGCACGGATGGGGCGGCGGTGCCGGGGATGCCGCGCAGGGTCATGCGGCGCAGGGACAGCCCCGCATCCAGCGCCAGCCCCGAGACGACGGGGGCGATGTCGGCGCGCACCAGCAGCAGCGCCATCATCAAGGCATCTTCGCGCGCGCCTTCGGCGGCGCTGGCGACCATGCGGGCAAAGCAAGCCTCGTCCCCGCCGAGGCAGGTGCAGCCAAGGGCATGGGGGCAGAGCGGACGGCGGGCATGACCGTTGCAAAGCTCGATCAGGCGATGCAGCCCCTGCGCGGCCTGCTGGCCTGCATCGATGCCCAGCAAGGCGATGAAATCATCGGTCATCCGGTCCAGCGCATCGGGGGCAGAGGCGCAAAGGCGCATGTAGAGCACCGCGCCCGCCTCGACCGGATCAAGTTCGGTGATCCGGCCCACGGCCGCCGCCCCGCGCGGCGGTCTGATGGGGGACATGTCGCTCATTTCGTGAGGATCAGCTTGCCCGCGCGGGTGATGCGCAGGGTATAGACCTGACCGTCAAGTTCGATCCGCGCCTGAGTGCCGCCTTGCGTCAGGTCGCGGGCAGCATGGTTCGGGATGCTGTCATGCTGATGCACGACAGAGCCTTCGTATTTGCGCAGGGCGATCATGGCCGCACCTCGCGGCCGTTGCTTGCCTCGATCCGGTCGAGCCATGCTTCGACGTGGCAGGCTTCGGGCAGGGAGAAGCCCCGGAGCAGGTCAAGGGCTACGGCGCGGTCCTGACAGGGGGTGAGCATCCTGACAGGCGGTTCGGCAAAAGGCCGGGGTCTGGTGTGGGTCGACATGGCGGAAGTCCTTTCATCTTTCGATTCGGGCTTCCCCTCGGGTAAGGCGGGGGTGGCTGGAACACGCCCTTAACCTGACAAAAAAACTTGGGTACGTCAATCCGAGTTTTTCTGTCAGGTTCAAATTCGCCGATCCGCGCCGGTCAGGCGGCGGCGCCGATGGTCAGGCTGATGGGGTCAAGCCCGTCGATACCACCGGTGATCGCGTCACCCGGAACGACCGCGCCGACACCGGCGGGCGTGCCCGTCATGATCAGGTCACCCGGTTGCAGGTGGTAGAAGCCCGACAGGTGGCTGATGATTTCGGGGATGGACCAGACGAGTTCCGTCAGGGTCGCGTCCTGCCGGACCTCGCCGTTCAGGGACAGCTGGATGCGCTGATCGGCGATGGCGCCGAAATCGGCCGCCTTGGTCATGGGGGCGAAGACGGCCGAGTTTTCGACATCCTTGCCCAGATCCCAGGGGCGCTGGTGCGCGCGTTCGGACAGTTGCAGGTCGCGACGCGTCATGTCGAGCGCGCAGCAATAGCCATAGACGCAATCCATCGCCTGATCGACGGACACCTTGAAGGCGGGCGCGCCGATGGCGACGGCCAGTTCCATTTCGTAGTGGTAGTTGTCGGTGCCCGGCGGATAGGGGGCGGTCGCCCCGCTGAGGATGGCCGATGCGGGCGACTTGGTGAAGTAGAACGGTTTTTCGCGATCGACCGCGATCCCCATTTCGGCCGCATGGGCCGCGTAATTGCGCCCGACGCAGAAGATGCGGCGGATCGGATAGGTCGCGGTTTCGCCCTTCACGGGAATGGAAGGAATGGCGGGCAGATCGAAAAGATGGGTCAAGGGCGGGGTTCCTTTGGCTGGCCCATTGCCGGGTGCAATGGGGGTCTTGATGCGGGCCAGGGTGCGGCCCTGCCCCGCATGGAAATCTATAAGTCCAAAACCCGGCAGGGAAAACGCCTGTTTTCCGCAGGCTACCGCCGGCGGGGTCTTGGGGGGAATGTCGCATGCTAACGATCCGCATACTTGTCAAATTCGATGCCACGGCGGTAATCTGCGCGGGGACATGGCGGCGGCGGGAACGGGATGCTGGAACTACATGACATGGCGGGGCATCTGGTCAGACGGTTGCACCAGATTTCCGTTTCGGTCTTTGCAGAGCGGATGAAAGCGGCGGGTGTGGATCTGACGCCGGTGCAGTTTGCCGCACTTTGCGCGCTGGATGCCAACCCCGAGATCGACCAGGCCACCCTGGCCGGGCTGATCGCCTATGACCGGGTGACGATCGGCGGGGTCGTGGACCGGCTGGAGGGCAAGGGGCTGATCAGCCGCACCGTCAGCCGGCAGGACCGGCGCGCGCGGTCCCTGCGCCTGACCGATGCGGGGGCGGAGTTGCTGGAACGTGTGCGCCCCATCGTGCGCGGCTTTCAGGACGATATCCTGATGGGTTTGTCACCGGAGGAGCGGACGCAATTCATGGCGATGATGCGCAAGACCACGCAGGCCGGCAACGAGCAGAGCCGCGCACCGATGCAACCGCCGAAGCCGGGCTGAGCGCGCGCCCTAGCCCGGCAGCCACAAGGCGAGTGGCGGGAACAGGATCAGCAGCGCGACAAGGCCGAGCGAGCACAGGATGAAGGGGATGGCCGACATGTAGATGTCGCGCATCGTCGTATCCGGCGGGGCCACGCCCTTCATCACGAAGAGCAGAAGGCCGAAGGGCGGTGTCGTGAAGCTGATTTCCAGCGCCAGCAGCATGATCAGGCCGAACCAGATCGGATCAAAGCCGAGGCTTTGCGCCAGCGGGAAGAAGATCGGCACGGTCAGCAGCATCATGCTGATCTGTTCCATGAACATGCCAAGGAGCAGCAGCACGCCGAACATCACCAGCAGCATGGCGATGGGTTCCAGATCGAAGCCGGTGGCCCATTTGATCAGCCCGCTGGAGGCGCCCGAGAAGGCGAGAAGCTGGCTGAAGGTGGCAGAGCCGAAGACGATCAGATAGGCCATCAGGGTCACGCGCAGGGCGCCGACGATGGATTTCTTGACGGCCTCCCATGTCAGGCAGCGGAAGATCACGGCGAGGATCAGCACGCCCAGGGCACCGAAGGCCGCCGCCTCGGACGGGGTGACGATGCCGCCGACCATCATGGCCACGATCACCACCATGACGCCGACCATGGGCACCACGTCGCGCAGGAAGAGCGAGAGTTTCTGGCCCAGGGTCATCGGCTCGACCTCGTAGGCGGGGGCGGCGTCGGGGTCGATTTTCGTCTGGATGAAGATGGTCGCGAGGTAGAAGGCGGCGAGGATCAGGCCGGGGATGATGCCCGCGATCAGAAGCTTGCCCACGTCGATGCGCGCCAGTGTCGCCAGCAGCACGGCCAGCGCCGAGGGCGGGATGATGATGGCAAGGCCGCCGGTGCCGAGGATCGGGCCGATGGACATGTGTTTCTTGTAACCGCGCCGGTTCATTTCCGGCACCATGAGCGAGCCGAGCAGCGCGGTGGAGCCCATGGACGAGCCCGAGAGCGTGGAAAAACCGGTGCCGCCCAGAACGGTGACGTAGGACAGACGCCCCGGCAGCTTGCCCAGCAGCTTGTCGATGGCGTTGAACATGCGCCCGCCGAGGCCGGTGTGAAAGAAGATCTCGCCCATCAGCAGGAAGAGCGGGATGGGCACCAGCGCGAAACTGGTGAGCGATCCGAGCCCGTTGTTCAGCAGCGCGCCGATGCCGCGTTCGCCGCCCATGAAGACCCAGGCGCCAACGATATTCGCGGCCAGAAAGGCCAGCGCCACCGGCATGCCGATTGCCATCAGCGCCAGGATCGAGCCCAGCAGCAGGCCAAGTGCCTCGTACCATTCCATTATTCGTGTATCCCTGCTTCACCGGAATGCATCAGCTCGGTCCCGAAGACAAAGCGCGAAAACTCGATCGCCATCAGACCGAAGCAGATCGGGAATGACACGGTCAGGATCCAGCGCGGAAAATAATAGGCGCGCACGTCATAGTCGTTGCGCGCGATGTTGGTCTGGAACAGCTCGAACCCTTTCCAGGCCAGGATCAGGCTGACCAGCACGCAGGCCAGCGCGACACCCCGGCTGACGAGACGGCGCAGCGCGGGTGGCAGGGCGGCGGTGACCAGTTCGATATGCACATGGCCCTTTTCGCGCACCAGCCAGGGCGCGCCCAGCATGGTGATGTAGAGCATGGCGTATTCGGTCGAGGTAAAGAGCCAGGCCCAGGGCTGCATGCCGATGTTGCGCATGCCCACGGACATGATGACCGCGATCATCACCCAGACCAGCATGGCCCCGGCCAGCACGGCCATACCGTAAAGGAGCAGGGAGTAGACGCGGCTTAACTGCTGCATGTTTGCCTCTGGCGGTCGGGTGCGTCCATGTCTTGGCGGCGCACCGTGAATGGAAGGCGCGGCCCCGTCACGGGGCCGCGCCGCGCGGACTTACTTGTCCAGTTCGGGGTTGTAGAACAGGCTGATCAGCGTGTCGTAGTTGCCGTCACCCATCGGGCTTTCGGCCATCAGGCCCTTCATGCGGCCCCAGGTCTTTTCGCGGGCTGCGGCCAGGTAATTGGCGCGCGCTTCGCCCTGAAGCTCGACCACTTTCATGCCGCCGGCCTCGAGGGCGGCGAAATCCTGATCGCGCTTGAGGCGCAGGGCCTCGACCGAGGCTTTTTCATGCTCGATCGCGGTATCCTGCAGGATCTTCCTGGCTTCGTCCGACAGGCTGTTCCACTTTTCCAGGTTCACGATCACACCGAGGTCGGTCGAGAAGAAGTTCGGTTCGACCCGGTAGTTCAGGAACTCGTTCCACTTGAGGTCGATCAGGCCGATCTGGGTCCAGCCGGTCGCATCGACCACGCCACGCTCGAGCCCGGCGTAGACTTCGGTGGTGGGCAGGTCGATCACCTGGGCGCCGAGATATTCGGTGAAGAAGGCGTTGTAGACGGCGTTGCCGCGCAGCTTGATGCCCGAGACGTCGAGGTTGCCGTTCGCGTCCAGCTTGGGCTCGTTCTTCATCCACAGGTTATAGCTGACGCCGCTGTCGAACCAGCCGAGGTACTTGACGCCCATCTTGGCCTGGTGGATCTCGTCGATCAGCGCGATGCCGCCGTTTTCGCGGGCTTCGATCGCGGTCAGGTTCGATGCGACCAGCGCATCCTTTTCGGGCAGCGCGCCACCGTAGAAGCTGCCGGGGGTGTAGACCATGTCGACGATCCCGTCACGCACGGCATCGGGCTGCTGGAACATGCCGATGGCTTCGGGGCCGCCGCGCACTTCGATCTGCACGACACCTTCACCCGCCTTGTTCACCTTGTCGACGAACTGCAGGAAGGACTGGGTATAGATCAGCGTGCCGGGGAAGGCGTGAACGGCGGTCAGGGTTTCCTGTGCCGTGGCGACCGCGCCGAACATGGTGGAACCGGCGACAATTCCGCCGATAAGGGTCATTTTCATCGTTCTCTCTCCTTTTTCGGGGGCTGGCCCCCGCCCTGTTGAAGGCGCCCTTGCAGGGTCACCCGATCGGTGCCGCGCGCGCCACGGGGGACGCGCGCGGGTCTTTCAAGTCTCATCCGGCAGCATGGCATAGGGTGCCTGCACCGCACGGTTGGCCCGGAAGGCCGCGATTGCTGCGCCATGGCTGGCGGTCATGTCGATATCGTCCCAGCCGTTGAGCAGTTTCAGCCGCCAGATCGGATCGAGATCGAAGGGTATCACCTCGTTCCCGATGCGGATCACGCCGTCGGTCAGATCGACCGTCATCACGGCCGCGCCGTCGCCCAGCCGGGCGATCAGCGCCTCGATCCTGTCCTCGGGCAGGCGGGCGGGCAGCAGGCCGTTGTTGACGGCGTTCGAGGCGAAGATATCGCCGAAACTGGGCGCGATCACCGCCTTGATGCCGAAATCCACCAGCGCATAGACCGCCGCCTCGCGCGAGGAGCCGGAGCCGAAGTTGCGGCGGGTCACGAGGATGCGGGCCTCGGGGTGGCGGTTCAGGGCCATGTCGGGGCGCGGGGCGCCTTCGGCGTCGAAGCGCAGGTCATGCAGCAGGTAGGGGCCGTAGCCATCCTTGCGCGGGACGGACATGAAGCGCGCCGGGATCAGCTGATCGGTGTCGATATTGTCCTGCGGCAGCGCCACGGCGGGACCGTCGATGATGTTCCAGCCCGCCATGTCAGACCCGTCCTTCCAGAAGGGGGCGCACATCGCTGAGCGTACCGGTGACGGCGGCGGCGGCGACCATGGCGGGGCTCATCAGGTGGGTGCGCGCGCCGCGCCCCTGACGGCCCTTGAAATTGCGGTTGGTGGAGGAGGCGCAACGCTTGCCCGGTGCGACCAGATCGCCGTTCATGCCGACGCACATGGAGCATCCGGCGGCCACCCATTCAAGGCCCGCTTCGGTGAAGATCCGGTCAAGCCCTTCCTGTTCGGCCTGCGCCTTGACCAGCGCCGAGCCCGGCGAGACGAGACCCGGCACCTTGGCCTTGCGGCCTGCGAGGACGGCGGCGGCAAGGCGCAGATCCTCGATCCGGCCATTGGTGCAGGAGCCGATGAAGACCTGATCGACGGGCGTTCCTTCAATCCGCTGACCGGGGGTGAGGCCCATGTAATCCATCGCGGCGCGGGCCTGATCGGCGCGGGCGCCTTGCAAGGCGGCGGGATCGGGCAGGCTTGCGGTGATCGGCAGCGCCTCTTCCGGGCTGGTGCCCCAGGTGACGGTGGGGGCGATGGCGGCGCCGTCGATCGTCACCTCGCGGTCGAATGTTGCGCCCTCATCCGTGGTCAACGCGCGCCAGTCCGCAAGCGCGCTGTCCCAGTCCGTGCCGGTGGGGGCGTGGGGGCGGCCCTGGAGATAGGCGAAGGTCACATCGTCCGGGGCGACCATGCCGCAGCGCGCGCCGCCTTCGATGGAGAGGTTGCAGAGCGTCATGCGCCCTTCCATCGAGAGCGCCCGGATCACGGGGCCTGCGTATTCGATGGCATGGCCGCGCGCACCGTCAGCACCCAGTTCGGCGATCCATGATAGCGCCAGATCCTTGGCGGTGACGGATGGGCCCAATTGCCCGGTCACGGTGATGCGCATGGTTTTGGGCCGTTTCTGCCAGATCGTCTGCGTCGCCAGAACATGCGCCACTTCGGTAGCGCCGATCCCGAAGGCGAGCGCGCCAAAGGCCCCATGCGTGGAGGTGTGGCTGTCGCCGCAGTTGATCAGCAGGCCGGGCAGGGTCAGGCCCTGTTCCGGCCCCATGACATGCACGATCCCCTGGCGCGGATCGCGCATCCCGAAGCAGCGGATGCCGTGGCGGGCGGTGTTTTCTTCCAGCGTGCGGATCATCCGGGCGATGTCGGGATCGGCGATGCGGTCGCGGTTGCGGGTGGGGGCGTAGTGATCAACCACGCCGATGGTCAGGGCGGGTTCGGCCACGGGCAGGCCGCGTTCGGCCAGTTTGGCGAAAGCGTGGTGCGAGCCTTCGTGCACAAGGTGACGGTCCACCCAGAGAAGGGATGCGCCATCCTCGCGCTGCAGGACCTGGTGGGCATCCCAGACCTTGTCGAACAATGTGCGGGGATGCGTGGTCATTCCGCAGCCTCCCGCGTGGCGGGATCGCCGATCACCGGTTCCCAATGGCGCGCCGCACCCTGGCCCACGCGGTTCAGGGTCATTTCCAGACGGAAGGCATCGGCGCGGTAGAGGGCGGAGAGGTATTCGACGCCCTGCCCGTTCACATCGCGCACCACGCGGCGCAGCGACAGAAGGGCCGAGCCCACGGAGACGCCCAGCGCCTCGGCCACATCGGGGGAGGCGAGGGTTGCGGTGACGGATTGATGCGCGGCATCGACCTGCACGCCCGAGCGTTCCAGCAGGCGGAAAAGCGGGGTCGTGGCCAGATCGGCCTCGGTATAGTTGGCGGCGATCGCCTCGGGGACATAGGTGGTCAGGTGCGAGAAGGGCCGCCCATCGACCAGGCGCACGCGCACGGCGGTTTGCACCCGTGCGCCATCCGGCAGGGCCATGGCCGTGGCCACCACTTCGGGCGCGGGACCGTAGGAGAAGGACAAGAGCCGCGCGGTCGTGGCCTGACCCATCGCCACAAGCTGCGGGATCAGCGTGGCGAAGTCGGCCGCAAGCGGGGCTGTGGCGCCTTCGGGGGCGCGCACGACGCTGCCGCTGCCCACGCGCTTTTCGATCAGCCCATCGGCGGCCAGCGCTTCGAGCGCGCGGCGGATGGTGACGCGCGAGACGGCGTGCACTTCGGCAAGGCGCTGTTCACCCGGAAGGCTGGCGCCGGGGGCGTAGGTGCCGTTGGAGATGTCATCGCGCAGCAGCAGATAGACCCTGCGCGCCTTGCCACCTTCCGGAAGACCTGCTCTGCCCTGCGTGTCCAAACCATCCCCCAAAACCACCGCCCGAACGGGCCGGATTCGCCTTCAACCGTATCAACGGTTTTTTGAAAAGCAAGCAATCCGTCACTTTGCGTTGCAAATATTTGCGCTTTCCAGATACCACTATCTGTATTACCAAAGATACAGATTTTAGCGGGAGGGATGCGATGCCGATCATCGAGGCACATGTTCTGGAGGGCTATGACAATGATGCGAAAACGCGTCTTGGCAAGGCTTTGACCGATGCGGTGCAGCTTGTCGTTCCTGCCGCCCCCGATGCCATCACCGTGATTCTGCACGAGATGCCACGCGCGCATTACATGCGGGGCGGCACCCATCGCAGCGGTGCGCCCGCCCTGCCCGATCCTTGTGCCGTCGTGCGCGATTACCTGGCGGCGATGGAAGCGCGCGATCTGGAGACCGCCCGTGCGATGCTGGGGGATGGGTTCGTGATGAATTTTCCCGGCGCATCCGGCCTGCGCACGCTGGAGGAGCTGATCGCGTGGTCCAAGCCGCGCTACCGTTTCGTCAAGAAAACCTATGACGGGTTCGAGGCCCTGCAGGGCGAGGGCCATGCCGTCGTCTATGCGCGCGGCACGCTTTACGGCGAATGGCCCGATGGCGCGGCCTTCGAGGGTATCCGCTTCATCGACCGGTTCGAGGTGACGGCGGGCCAGATCACCCGGCAGGACGTGTGGAACGACATTGCCGAAGTCAAAGCAGCAGGACACCCCAACGCATGACCCAGACCGCCGATATCGACCCGATCACCCTGGCCGTACTGGCCGGCCGGATGGAACAGATCGCCGACGAGATGGACGCGACCCTGTTCCGCGCCGCCTTCAACCCGATCATCGCCGAGGCGCATGACGCGAGCCACGGGCTGTATCACGCGGTCAGCGGCGACACGCTGGTGCAGGGCAAGTCGGGTCTGCCGATCTTCGTAGGGGTCATGTCGTTTGCCGTGAAGGCGGTGATCGACAAGGCGGCAGAGCATGGCGAGGTCCGCGACGGGGATATCTATATCTTCAACGATGCGCATCTGGGCGGCACGCATCTGTCGGACATGCGGCTGGTGCGCCCCTATTTCCGTGATGGGGAATTGTTCTGCTACCTGGCGTCCGTCGGGCATTGGCATGATGTGGGCGGCGCGGTGCCTGGCAACTACAACCCCGCGGCCACGGATGCGTTCCAGGAGGCCTTCGTGCTGCCACCCGTCCGGCTGGCGCGCGGGGGCGAGGTGAACACGGATATCATCGACATCCTGATGCGCAACACGCGCCTGCCGCAATCGGCCATGGGCGATCTGAACGGGCAGTTGGGCGCGTTGGACCTGGGCGTGCGGCGGATGGACGAACTGCTGGATGAATACGGCGCGGCTACCGTGCGCGCGGCGCTGGATGCGCTGGGTCACCGGGCCGAAGCGCTGATGCGGGCCGAGTTGTCCGCCCTGCCCGATGGGCGCTGGGAGGCGGTGGATTACCTGGACAATGACGGGATCACCGATGTGGCCCTGCCGATCAAGGTCGCGCTGGAGATCAAGGGCGACCGGATGGTTCTGGATTTCGAAGGGACCGCACCGCGTTGCGCAGGCCCTGTGAACATCGCGCTACCCACGGCGGTGGCGACGGCCTATGTGGCGATCAAGCATATCTTTCCGGCGCTGCCCGCCAATGCCGGCGTGATGCGACCGATTGATGTGCGCATTCCCGAGGGGTCGCTTTTGTCGGCCGAATTCCCGGCCCCCGTGGGCGGTTACACCGAGACGATCCTGCGGATGATCGACGTGATCTTTGCCGCCGCCGGTCAGGCCGCGCCCGACCGCGTGGTGGCCAATGCCTATGGCACGATCAACGCGCTGTCGATCGCGGGCAAGCGCAAGAACGGCCAGCCCTGGGTGATGTTCAGCTTTTACGGTGGCGGGCATGGCGGATCGCCTGAAAGCGACGGGTTGAACCATGGCAATGCGCCGATTTCCACCGCGACGATCCCGCCGATGGAGATCCTTGAGGCGGCCTATCCGGTGATGTTCCGCCAATGGGCGCTGCGGCCTGACAGTGCAGGCGCAGGTGCGCATCGCGGGGGGCTGGGTGCCGTCTACGAGATCGAGGTGCTGGAGGAAAACGGGGCCGAGGCCTTCCTGTTCGGGGAGCGCGGCCGCTTTGCGCCCAAGGGCGCGGCAGGCGGCGGCGAGGCGGCGATGAACGTCTTTTCCTATGAGCAGGAGGACGGCTGGCATCATCCGCCGCTGGCATCGAAAATGCGCGGCATCAAGCTGACCCAAGGGCAGGCCGTGCGGCTGGAGACACCCGGCGGCGGTGGTTATGGCAAGGCGGCGGATCGCGATCCGAAGGCGGTGGCGCGCGATGTGGCCTTGGGGCTGATCAGCGCGGAGGAGGCCGACGCGGCCTATGGCGACGCATGGAAAGGGGTTCAGGCATGAGCGAGGCAACAATCGCGGGCCGCATGATCGGCGTCGATGTGGGCGGCACGTTCACGGATGTCTTCGTGCTGGACGAAGCGGCCGGGACCGCGACGGTGGCCAAGGTGCCGACCACGCGGCCTGACCAATCGGGCGGTTTTCTTGACGGGATCGCGCGGCAGGTGTCGGACCTGTCCACGGTGGCGGTGGTCGTGCATGGCACGACGGCGGGCACCAACGCGCTGCTGGAGCGCAAGGGCGCGAAGATCGGCGTGATCACGACCGCGGGCTTGCGCGACGTGCTGGAGATGCGGCGGCGCGACCGGCCCCGGACATGGGGGTTGCGCGGGGATTTCACGCCTGTGGTGCCGCGCGATCTGCGCCTTGAGGTGCCCGAGCGCACGCTGGCCGATGGCACGATCCGCACGCCTGTCGATCTGGACGCTGTGCGCGCTGCGGCGCGGATGCTGCTGGATCAGGGCTGCGCCGCCGTGGCGGTGATGTTCGCCAATGCCTATGCGAACCCTGCCAACGAGGCGGCGGCGGTGGCGGCGATCCGCGAGATCTGGCCCAATCCGCATGTGTCGGCCTCGTCCGAGATCCTGCCGGAGATCCGCGAGTTCGAGCGGTTTTCTACCACGGCGCTGAATGCCTATCTGCAACCCGAGGTCTCGGGCTATCTGGACCGGCTGGAAACCGCGCTGAAAGCGGGCGGTTTCGGCGGCGAGTTCATGATCGTGCAGTCGAATGGCGGTGTGATGGCGGTGGATACCGCGTGCCGTCTGCCGGTGCGCACGGCGCTGTCGGGGCCAGCGGCGGGGGTGATTGCCGCAGCCTATATCGCGCAGACCGCCGGTTTTCCCGATGTGATCACCGGCGACATGGGCGGCACCAGTTTCGACGTCTCGCTGATCGCGGGGGGGCAATCGATGCTGTCGCCGCAGACATCCATTGATTTCGGGATGGTCGTACGCTCGCCCATGATCGAGATCACAACGATTGGCGCGGGCGGCGGATCGATCGCCTGGGTGGACAAGGGCGGTTTGCTGATGATCGGGCCGGAGAGTGCGGGATCGAACCCCGGCCCGGTGGCCTACGGTCTTGGCAATACGCGGCCCACGGTGACGGATGCCAATGTGGTTCTGGGCCGGATCGACCCGGACAACCCTATCGGCGGCAAGCTGACGCGGCTGGATGTCGAGGCAGCGGCGCGCGCGATTGACGAACATGTGGGCAAGCCCCTGGGCCTGTCGACGCTGGCCGCGGCCGAGGCGATCCTGCGGGTGGCCAACAGCCGCATGGCGGGGGCGATCCGCCTGGTGAGTATCGAGCGGGGGTTCGATCCCAAGCGGTTTGCCTTCATGCCCTTCGGTGGGGGCGGCGCGCTGCATTCCGGTGCGATGCTGGCGGATGTGGGATTGGCGCGCGCGATCGTGCCGCGTTATCCCGGCGTCACCTCGGCCATGGGCTGCGTGATCGCTGACATGCGGCAGGATTTCGTGCAGACGATCAACGCCATGGTGGACGGTCTGGACGAGGCCGCGCTGGCCGGGTTCATGCAGTCGCATATGGAGCAGGGTCTGGCGATGCTGGACGCGGCGCAGACACGGTTCGAGGCGCGGGACGTCGCGTTCGAGCTGGACATGGCCTATGTCGGGCAGACGCATACCGTGGCGGTGCCGCTGCCCGTGACCATTACGGATGGCCGCGTTGTCGCGCCCACGCGGGGCGAGATCGCCGAGGCCTTCGATGCGGCCTACAAGGCGACCTATGGCCGGTTGCTGCCGAAGGGCGCGCGGCGGGTGATGAACCTGCGGTCTGCCGTCACCGGGCGGCGGCCCAAGTTCGATCTTGCGACGCTGGCCCCGCGCGGGACCGGCACGGCCGAGGAGGCCCGCAAGGGCACCCGCGCCGTGCATTTCGGGGATCAGTGGCATGATACGGCGATCTACAACCGGCTTGACCTGCCGGTGGGCGCGGTGATCCACGGCCCCGCCATCCTGGAACAGCCCGATACAACGGTGTTGATCGAACCGGGCCTGATCGGCACGGTTGATGCCTATGGCAACACCATCATCACACGGCAGGAGGCTTGATCCATGGGCGCATTGACCGCGATTGACCCGAAACGCACCGCGCTTCTGACCATAGACCTGCAGAACGACTTTCTGCATCCCGAGGGGGCTTATGGCCGTGCGGGACAGGGATCGGATGCGATTGCCGCCCTGCCCGCCCGCGTGGCGCCGGTGCGCGATGCGCTGCGCGCCAAGGGTGGCACCTATGTGTCGGCCCAGTTCACGCTGGTCCCCGGACCGCGAGGCGAGCCGCTGATCGCGCCGCATCTGAAGCAGTTGCGCCCCTTCCTGGGCAAGGGCGATTTCGCGCCGGGCGGGTTCGGGCACAGCCTTGTGGATACCCTTGCCCCTGCGGATTATACCATTGAAAAAGTGGCCTATTCCGCCTTCTACCAGACGCGGCTGGAATATATCCTGCGGGCGCTGGATATCGATACGCTGATCGTGGGCGGGATCGTGACCAATGGCGGTGTCGCCAGCACCCTGCGCGATGCGCATCTGCGCAATATCGAGACGATCATGCTGTCGGATGGTTGCGCCGCCTTCAAGCCCGAGGTGCATGAGGCCACGCTGATTTCGCTTGGCACGGTGACCCATGTGATGAGCTGCGCCGAGACCATCGCCCTGCTGGAGACCGCGACATGAACCTGCGCGCCCGCCTGAGTGCCCCCGAGATCCTGATCGCCCCCGGCGTTTATGACGGGCTGACCGCCACGCTGGCCGAACAGGCCGGGTTCGAGGCGCTGTACCTGTCCGGGGCGGCTGTCGCCTATACGCGGCTGGGACGGCCCGATATCGGCCTGACCTCGGTGTCCGAGATGGCCGATACGATGGCGCTGATCCGGGACCGCACGGCGCTGCCGGTGATCATCGACGCCGATACCGGCTTTGGCAATGCGCTGAACGCGCAACGGACCATGCGGCTTTATGAGCGCGCGGGGGCATCGGCCTTGCAGGTCGAGGATCAGACCTACCCGAAGCGCTGCGGGCATCTGGCGGATAAATCCCTGATCTCGAAGCAGGAAATGGCTGGCAAGATCGCCGCGATGGCCGATGCGCGCGCGCAAGACGCGACGCTGATCATCGCGCGCACCGATGCGATCGCCGTCGAGGGCTTTGACGCGGCGATGGACCGGGCCGAGGCCTATGTGGCCGCTGGCGCCGATGTGCTGTTCATCGAAGCGCCGCGATCCGGTCAGGAGCTGGCGAGCATCGCGCAGACCTTCAAGGGGCGCGTTCCGCTGCTGGCCAACATGGTCGAGGGCGGGCATACGCCGATCACCTCGGCCAGCGATCTGCAGGCGCTTGGCTTTGACATCGTGATCTTTCCGGGCGGGATCGTGCGGGCCTTGGCGCGCACCGCGCAGGATTACTATGCCAGCCTGCGGGCCAACGGGTCCAACACGCCCTTTGCCGGGCGGATGTTCGATTTCGACGGGCTGAACGCCTGTATCGGCACGCCCGAGATGCTGGCCATGGGCCAGCGGTTCGACGGGCAGGACAAGGGGTAAGTCATGACGCTTGCGCCCAGCCCCGCCCAAGGTTTCGATCTGGAGGTGCAGACCCTGATCATCGGGGCCGGTGCCTGCGGGATGGTGGCGGCGCTGGCCGCGCAGGAGGCGGGGCAAGAGGTGCTGGTGATCGAGGCCGATCCGCTGCCGCGCGGGTCCACCGCGCTGTCGGCGGGGTTGATCCCGGCGGCGGGAACATCGTTCCAGGGGGCGGCGGGGATTTCAGATGATCCCGCGCTTTTTGCCGCCGATATCCAGCGCAAGGCGCATGACGAGAATGACCCTGAACTGGTGGAGGCCTTGGCCACCGGATCGGGCCCGGCAATCGACTGGCTGGCGGAACGGTTCGGTCTGCCTTTTTCCGTGGTGACGGATTTCGACTATCCCGGTCATTCGCGGCGGCGGATGCACGGCCTGCCCACGCGGTCGGGCGCGGAACTGGTGGACCGGCTGCGCCAGACCTGCGAGGCGGAGGGCATCGACATCATCTGCGAGCGCCGCGCGACGGTTCTGCACCACGCGGGACGGACGATCACCGGGGTGACCGTGGCCCTGCCCGATGGCAGCACGGAAACCATCGGCTGCGCGCGCCTGATCCTGGCCTGCAACGGGTATGGCGGCAATCGCGCGATGGTGGCGGAACACATGCCCGCGATCAGCGATGCGCTGTGGTTCGGCCATGACGGCAACCGGGGCGAGGCGGTTCTGTGGGGGCAGGCGCTGGGGGCGGGCACACGGCATCTGGGGGCCTACCAGGGGCATGGCAATGTCGCGCATCCGCATGGCATCCTGATCACCTGGGCGGTGATCACCGAAGGCGGCGTGCAGGTGAACCTTGAGGGGCGCCGTTTCTGGAACGAAGCGCAGGGCTATTCCGAAGCCGCGCGCGCCGTGATGGGCCAGCCGCAGGGACAGGCCTGGGCGATTTTCGATGCGCGGATCGCGGGGATTGCCCGGCAATTCGCGGATTTCCAGGCCGCCGAGGCGCAGGGCGCGGTCAAGACGGCCGATACCGTTGCCGCGCTGGCCAAGGCAACGGGCCTGCCCGCCGATGCGCTGGCCGAGACATTGGCCGCGATCCCGCAAGGCGGCACGGATGCCTTTGGCCGGGTCTTCAAGACCCCGCCGCTGACGCCGCCCTATGCCGCCGTGCGCGTGACGGGGGCGCTGTTTCACACGCAGGGCGGGCTGGATGTGACCGGCACGGGCCGCGTGCGGCACGAGGATGGCACGCTGTTTCCCAATCTGCACGCGGCGGGCGGCGCGGCTTGCGGTGTGTCGGGGACGGCCGACAGCGGCTATCTGTCGGGCAACGGGTTGTTGAGCGCGGTGGTTCTGGGGCGCGCGGCGGGCATGGACTGGCCTGCCTGAGCCGGGCATGTTTCCTGCGCGCTGTGCCGCCTTTGCAGGCATCTGCGCATCTTCGCTGCACCGCAGCGCGACATTTCGCCGTTGATCACATGTCTGTCATTGCGGGAATCGCAGGTGCAGCGTAGGCCGCAAGACATGAACACACGCGCCCGCCTGACCCCATCCGATTGGCTGCTGGCCGGCTTTCAGGCCCTGGCGGATGCCGGACCCGTGGCGCTGAAGGCCGAACCGATGGCGCGGCGGCTGGGCACCACCAAGGGATCGTTCTACTGGCATTTCGCGGATGTGCCGGATTTTCACCGCCAGATGCTGACACTCTGGGCCGAGGGGGCGCTGGATCACATCCCGTCGCTGCTGGCGGATCAGCCGACGCCGGTCGCGCGGTTGCGGCGGCTGGGACAGGCCGTGGCGGGGGGCGGTCATCCGGTGCTGGGCGATCTGACGGTTGAACCCGCGATCCGGGCCTGGGCGCGCGAGGACGCGGCCGTGGCAGAGGTGCTGGCCCATGTCGATGCCGCCCGCATCGCGCATATCCAGCAGCTTCTGGGCGAGGTCGAGATCACCAACCCCGAGATGGCGCGGATCATCTATGCCGCCCATGTGGGGATGCAGGACCTGGCCACGCGTGACGGGCGCGACAATGCAGGCCCGATGGGATCGCTGGTCGACCTGGTGCTGGCGCTGCGCTGACCCTGCCCTAGCCCGGCGTGCTGCGGCGCGCGAAAGCATCCACAAAGCGCTGGCGCGCCTCGGGCAGGGGCTTGTTGCCGATGGCGGGCGCCAGATGTTCACGCAGGAAATGGCCGGTGGTGCGCAGGCCTTCGGCGATCTCGTGATCGGGGGCGGGGCCATGCCCCAGCAGGCAAGGCGGCAGCGGCAGCAGGCGATCCGCCCAATCGCCCGCCCCTGCCCGCGACACCGCGCGCCCCGTGCGCGGCGAGACATAGCTGAGGTCATTGGCGCCGTGTCCCAGAACGGCGCAAGTGCTGAGGTCAAGGCCGAACCCGGCCTCTTCCAGCAGGGCCAGTTCCCATTGCAGATAGGCCAGCGGCCAGATGTCCTGATCCCCCAGCAGATCCAGAAGCGCCTCGCTGCGGGCATAAAGCAGGGGGTGGCCTTCGCGTTCGGGCAGCGCGAAAAGCAAAAGGGCCGTGACCGCGTTCAGCCCCGCAAGGGCCTGCCGGTCCGACAGGGCCGCCGCCGCGCGGCTGCGCAGGGGTTCGACGGTGTAGCTGCCGATGTGATCCTCGAGCCGCGCGCGCCATGTCACGTCAAGCTGCGCACCGGGTTGCAGGATCGGTGCGATCTTTCGGCTGGCGCCGCCCCGCACCACGCCCGCATGGCGGCCATGTTCGCGGGTGAATACCTCGATGATGGCCGCGGATTCACCGTGCCGCCTGCTGCTGAGCAATATTCCCTGATCGCGCCAGTCCATCGCTTCACTATCCACGCGGGCGGCGGCGGGACAAGGGCGGAATGGGTCAGTCCGACAGGCCCGGTTCGTCCAGGAGATGCCGGCCCTGCCGATCCTCGACCTCGATCACCCAGAGATCGCGGTCGCGATCCCGCTGGCGGCGCAGGGCGGCGTCAACATCGGCCTCTTGCCCTTCGGCCAGGATGACCCAAGCGCGTGTGCCCGACATCAGGTCAAAGGAGCGTTGAAAGGCGACCGCGCGCCCATCGAGCGTGTTCAGCTTGACCAGGACCGCGCCTGCCGTGTCATCGCCATGGGCGACCACGAATGCCGGGATATCGGCCAGACGCAGCCGCGCCAGATAGGCCGCGACCCAGAAATCGGCGGTCAACCTGTCGGTCACCGGACCCGCCCCCGTTTCATGCTGCCAAAGATCCTCATCCACAGACCCCGCGCGGCGCGCCCGTGATCAGGCATTGCCGTCCTTGAAATCGAGACCCATCTCGGAATAACGCTCGGCCTCGTCCAGCCAGCCGGAGCGGACCTTGACCTGCAGGAACAGATGCACCTTGCGACCGAGGAATTCCTCGATCTCGGCGCGGGCGGCCTGGCCCACGGCCTTGATGGTTTCGCCCTTGTTGCCCAGCACGATGCCCTTGTGGCCGTCACGCACCACGTAGACCACCTGGTCGATGCGGGCGGAGCCGTCCTTGCGTTCTTCCCAGTTCTCGGTTTCGACGGTCAGCTGGTAGGGTAATTCCTGGTGCAGACGCAGGGTCAGCTTTTCGCGGGTCATTTCGGCGGCGATCATCCGCATGGGCAGATCGGCGATCTGATCCTCGGGGTAGAGCCAGGGGCCTTCGGGCAGTTCCCGGGCCAGCCATTCGCGCAATGCTTTGACGCCATGGCCTTTCTCGGCGGAAATCATGAAGGTTTCCACGAAGGGGAAACGCTCGTTCAGATCCTTGGTCAGACCCAGCAGAACCTCGGACTGGACGCGGTCGATCTTGTTGATCGCCAGCGCCACGGGGCGGCTTTTGCCGATCCCTTCGAGGCCTTCCAGAATTTTCTTCACGCCTTCGGTCACGCCGCGATGTGCCTCGACCATCAGGACGACGATATCGGCATCCGCCGCCCCGCCCCAGGCCGCCGCTACCATGGCGCGGTCGAGCCGGCGCTTGGGTGCGAAGAGGCCGGGCGTATCGACGAAGACGATCTGCGTCTCGCCTTCGATCGCCACGCCGCGGATGCGGGCGCGGGTTGTCTGCACCTTGTGGGTGACGATCGAGACCTTGGCCCCCACCATCCGGTTCAGAAGCGTTGATTTGCCTGCGTTCGGCTCGCCGATCAGGGCCACGAATCCTGCGCGTGTCATGCGCTCTCCAATCTGTCCAGCAGGGCCTTTGCCGCTGCCTGTTCCGCCTGCCGCTTTGACCCTGCGGTGGCGCTTTCGCTGTCGCCCGTCTCGAGCTGGGCGGCCATGGTGAAGACCGGGGCATGATCCGGCCCGGACCGTTTCAGTTCAACATATTTCGGGGGGGGCAGGCCGCGGGCCTGGGCCCATTCCTGAAGCGCAGTCTTGGCGTCGCGGGCGTCTTGCTCGACCGTGCCGATCCGGTCGCCCCAGAGCCGCAGGATCAGCGCGCGCGCGGGATCAAAGCCCGCATCGAGGTAGACGGCGGCGATCAGGGCCTCCATCGCGTCGCCGAGCAGCGCCAGCTTGCGCCGCCCGCCCGAGATCATTTCGGACCGGCCCAGTTTCAGCACATCGCCCAGGTCGATCTGGCGGGCGACATCGGCGCAGGCTTCCTTGCGCACCAATGCGTTGTAGCGCGGGGCCAGCTGGCCTTCGGTCGCCTTGGGGTCATGGGCAAGCAGCGCCTCGGCCATCACGAGGCCAAGCACACGATCGCCCAGGAATTCGAGCCGCTGGTTGTCGTCGCGCGTGGCCGAGGACATCGAGGAATGCGTCACCGCGCGCAGCAGCAGTTCGGGCCTTTGGAATGTGTACCCGATCCGGCCCTCAAGCGCCTTCAGTTCCGCGGAAAGCTTCACTCGATCCCCTTGAAGTAACGGTCGCTGCGCCATGTCCAGAAGGCCAGCATCGAGCTGCCGGCGGAGGAGAACATGATCCGGTCGGCGCGGCCGATGAGGTTTTCATAGGGCACGAAACCCACGCCGCCCGCCTGCTGGGGCACGCGGCTGTCGGTGGAATTGTCGCGGTTGTCGCCCATGAAGAAGTAATGCCCCGCCGGCACGGTATAGAGCGGGGTGTCATCCGAGCTTTGGCGCGCGATGTTCAGCACGATATGGCTGCGCCCGCCCGGCAGGGTTTCGATCTGGCGCGACTTGAGGCATGCGCCGCCTTCGCCCACGGGGCCATTTTCGCAGCGCGGGCGCAGGCGCTGGGGGCCTTGGGCGGTCATCATCTCTTCGAAGATGCCGTCATCCTCAAGCTGCACGGGCTGGCCGTTGATATGCAGCACGCCGCCGATCACCTGCACGGTTTCACCGGGCAGACCCACGAGGCGCTTGATGTAATCCTGGCCGTTCACCGGGTGGCGGAAGACCACGACATCGCCGCGCTGCGGCTCTCCGCCGAAGAGGCGCGTGTTGTCGCCGCCGACAAAGCCGCAGATATCCTCGGCGTCGATGTTCAGGCCGACCACGGGAATGCGGATCGTCGGGCAGGAGGCGAAGGAATAGCCATAGGTCATCTTGTTGACGAAGAGGAAATCCCCGATCAGCAGCGTTTCCTTCATCGAACCCGACGGGATCCAGAAGGGTTGAAAGAACAGCGTGCGGAAGATGCCCGCGATCAGGAGGGCATAGACGACGGTCTTGATCGTCTCGATGACGGAATTGCCTTTTTTGGCTTCGGTGGCCATTGGGTCGTGCTCCTGCTCGGGCGGTCTGCGCTACATGAGGGGCGGGGGGGCGCGAGTCAAGCCAAGCTGCGCCCAATGCCCGGCCAGTTCGCGCCGGTTTTACCGGTTACGGGCCTTTTTCGGCGATGGGGCGCGCCTCGATCACGACGAAGGCCTGCGCCCAGGGGTGATCGTCGGTCAGGGTGACGTGGATGATCGCCTCGTGCCCCGGGGGGGTCATCGCGCGCAGCCGTTCGGCGGCCCAGCCGGTGACCTGCATCTGCGGCTGGCCGCTGCGCAGGTTCGTCACCGCCATGTCGCGCCAGCTGATACCCATGCGCAGGCCGGTGCCCAGCGCCTTGGAACAGGCCTCCTTGGCGGCCCAGCGCTTGGCGTAGGTGCCGGCGACATCCTTGCGCCGTTCGGCCTTGGCCTGTTCGACCGGCGTGAAGACGCGGTTGCGGAACCGGTCGCCGAAGCGTTCCAGCGTGGCGCTGATGCGGTCGATATTCGCAAGGTCCGTGCCGATGCCCAGGATCATTCTGCGTTCCTTTCTAGCCGGTCGCGCTGAACAGCGGGAAACTGACACCCAGCGCCCAGGCGAGGACCAGGCCAAGGCCCAAGCCCGCCGCCGCGGCACCGCTGCGCCGCGCGACCCAGCGCCCCATGAGCCCATGAACCACATAGAAGAGCAGGATGACAGGGGCGATCATCACGAGGAAGAAGAGCCTTTCGGGATCCAGCGCGATGGCGATGCCCAGCGAGGCCAGAAAGCCGAGGCGCACCAGGATACGGCGCGGCCATGTGCCGTGCCCTGCCCCGCTGATCAGCGCATCGGCCAGCATGAAGGGCACCGCGCCAAGGATGAGCGCCGCGATGATCCATGCGCGTTCTGCATTGGGCAGGAAGTTCGCGCCGTAGCGATCCAGGGCAAGACCGAAGACCCCCAGCCCCCAGAAGAGCAGGACACCTGCCGCGGGCCATGACAGCGGGCCGGGCCGCAGGCCGCAGCGCCAAAGGATCGCCAGTTGCAGCGCGCCGTAGATCAGCAGGTGCACCGCCAGATGATCGGCCACCAGAACCGGGAGGGTCTGGATACCCAGCATGATGGCAAGCACCGGGGCCACGGCGGCCGGTATCAGCACGGCAAGGGCAAGCTGCGCGCCGCCGATGGGCGGCTGGGGCATGGCGCGTTTCGGCAAGCGGCGCGAGAGCGGCCAGGCCAGCGCCACGATCGCCGTGAGCAGAAGCGCCAGCCAGCCGCCGGTGGCGGGTGGCGTGACAGTGCTGGAGCGGCCGAAGGACTGGTCGAGCCACGCGAGCGCCGCCGCCTGCCCCGTCCGGCTGAAAAGAACGCCCACATGTTCCACGCCCGGTGCGACGATGGCCGCGCGACGGATGGCGCCATCCGTCACGGTCTGGCCTTCAGCGGCCTGAGGGTCGAGCATCCGCAGGGCATCAAGGGCAAAGCGGCGCAGGGGCGGTTCTGCCTGACCGCTGATCAGCAGCATGTCGGCGGGAAAATCCGGTGTGACGGCTTGCGAGAAGGCGGAGATCGCCACGATCGGCCCGATGCCGGGATCGGCGGCGGCGGTGCGGATGATGATGTCGGTCGCCATCGAATGGCCCAGCAAGGCCACGGGCCCGGTCCAGCCTTCGGCGGCGCGGGCGGCGGCGACAACCGCGCGGGTCTGATCGACAAGGCGCATGGTCGTGCCTTCGATCACGGAGACATCGCCGGACATGGGCACGGGGTTGCGGCCATGGCCCTGAAAGTCGAAGGACCAGACGCGATAGCCGGTGCGCGCGAGCGGCAGGGCATAGCCCTGCATCATCTGGCGTGAGCCGGCGAAACCATGCGCCACGATCACCAGCGGGCCATCGGCGCCAGGCAGGGCGGCGCGGGTGACGGGCGTGTCGGCCGCAACCAGGGTGTCGATCTGAAGCCCGGCCCGCGCGCGTTCAAGCTGCCACAGGGACACAAGCGCAAGCCCAAGACCCAGCAGCAGGACAGCCTGCCGCCATGAGGTCATGCGCCGGCGCGCCATGGATCAGCCCTGTGCGTGGGCGCGGGCGGCATCCATCAGGCGGCGCATTTCATGGATGGCCGGGGCCAGCCCGCGAAAGATCGCCTCGCCGATGATGAAATGACCGATGTTCAGTTCCATCACCTCGGGGAAGGCGGCGACGGGTTGCACGGTTTCATAGTTCAGGCCGTGGCCTGCGTGCACCTCGAGCCCGAGGGAATGGGCATAGGCCGACATCTCGCGCAGGCGTTCCAGTTCGGCGTCGCGTTCGGCAAAATGCCCCTCGGCATGGGCGTCGCAATAGGCGCCTGTGTGCAGTTCGATCACCTCGGCGCCGATGCGATGGGCCGCTTCGATCTGGCGGGCGTCGGCGGCGATGAAGATCGAGACGCGGCAGCCCGCCTCGCGCAGGGGTGCGATGAAATGGGCAAGGCGGTTTTCCTCGCGCGCGACTTCAAGCCCGCCTTCGGTCGTGCGTTCCTCGCGCTTTTCGGGGACGATGCAGACGGCGTGCGGACGGTGGCGCAGCGCGATGCGCTGCATTTCCTCGGTCGCGGCCATTTCGAAGTTGAGCGGCACGCGCAAGACCTGCATCAGCCCTTCGATATCGGCGTCCGAGATATGGCGGCGGTCTTCGCGCAGATGGGCGGTGATGCCGTCGGCGCCCGCGTCCTCGGCCAGTTTGGCGGCGCGCAGCGGATCGGGATAGGCCCCGCCGCGTGCGTTCCGCACCGTGGCCACATGGTCGATATTCACACCAAGGCGCAGCTTTCCAAGCGGCTTCATCGCTATATTCCTTTCGGATCAGTCGGTTTTCTGGCGCACCTCGGCTGTGCGCTTGGCCTTTGCCTTGAGCGCGGCAAGCTTTGCCTTGATCGCCCCGCTGCGGCGTTTCTGATAGGCGCGGATCAACGGAACGCTGATGATGTAGCAGATCGTCGCCGCGACAAGACCCGGAATGATGCCCCCGATCAGATAGGGGAAGAAAACCTCGTCATAGAAGATCTTGAGGCTGTGCCAGTCGACGGTGGCATCGGTGAACATCGCCATGAAATTGTGTTGCAGCGCCTCGCCCGCGTCCATGAACTTGCCGCCCAGCGAGCGCGCGATGTGATCATCGGAATGCGCGGGCGTGCCCAGCAGGAAATACCCCATCCGCATCGAGATCACGCCGATCGGGACATAGGTCAGCGGGTTGCCGAAGAAGGTGGCCAGCAAGGCCGCAAGGATATTGCCGCGCATCACGAAGGCGATGATCGCCGCGGTCAGGAAATGCAGCCCGTAGAATGGGGTGAAGGTGGTGAAGACACCTGCGAAGATGCCGCGGGCGATCTTTTCGGGCGTATCGGGCAGGCGATGGAGGCGGTGGCGGACATATTGCGCCGCCCGCGACCAGCCGCCGCGCGGCCAGAAGAATTCGAACACGACCTTCCAGAGCGGACGCTTTTCCCTGCGCTTGAATACCAAGGACCTGCCCCTCCCCTATCCGTTCGACGCGCCTGCACGGGACGGATCCCGAAACCTTTCCACTGCGGCCACGTCGCTTTCCGCCTCGAGCGCGGAGATGACGGAGTGCAGATGTTCGGCATCCCGCAGATCGACCTCGATCAGGAGTCGGTAGAAATCTGGCTTGCGATCCACGAATTGCAAGTCCGAGATATTGGCCTTCTGTTCGCCGATCAATGTGCAGATGCGCCCCAGCACGCCCGCGTCATTGCCGATGGTCAGGTTCAGGGTGGCGGTATGGATGGGCGGGTGCTTGCCCGAATGCCAGTGCAGGTCCAGCCAGCGATCCGGCTGATCCTCGTAGGCGGTCAGGGCTTCGCAGTCGATGGCATGGACCACGACGCCCTTGCCGCGGAAGGTGATGCCCACGATCCTTTCGCCCGGAAGGGGCTGGCAGCAGCGGGCGCGGTCGAAATTCTGATCCGGGCTGAGGCCGATCACGGCGCGTTTCGTGTCGATCTCGTCGGTCTGGTCGGGGGTCAGGTCGGGGTAGACCGAGCGCACCACGTCGCGCGCGCTGAGTTCGGCGCTGCCAAGGCGGGCCAGCACCTCGTCGCGCCCGTCAAGGCGCAGGTGACGCGCGGCGGTATCCAGCACCTTGTCAGTGGCCTTCTTGCCCAGATGTTCGAAGGCCGAGCGCGCCAGTTCGTGCCCCAGCTTGATGAAGCGGCCACGGTCAACTTCGCGCAAGGCACGGCGGATGGCGGCCTTGGCCTTGCCGGTGGTGGCGATTTCCAGCCATGTGGCCTGCGGGATCTGGCCCTGGGCGGTGATGATCTCGACCGACTGGCCATTCTTGATCCGGGTCCAGAGCGGCACGCGCATCCCGTCGATCTTGGCGCCCACGCAGGCGTTGCCGATGCGGGTGTGGATCGCATAGGCGAAATCGATGGGTGTGGCGCCGCGCGGAAGTTTCACCACATCGCCCTTGGGCGTGAAGCAGAAGACCTGATCCGAATACATCTCGAGTTTCACGGCTTCGAGGAATTCGTGGTGATCTTCCTCGGCGTCGAATTGTTCGGACAGGCCAGCGATCCATTTTGCGGGATCGACGGCAAAGGGGTTCTGCGTGCGCACGCCGTCGCGATAGGACCAGTGCGCGGCGACGCCGGTTTCGGCCACATCGTGCATCTGCCGGGTTCTGATCTGCACCTCGACGCGCTTGCCGTCGCGGCCCGACACGGTGGTGTGGATCGAGCGGTAGCCGTTCGATTTCGGCTGGCTGATGTAATCCTTGAAGCGGCCGGGCACCGCGCGCCAGCGCTGGTGGATCACGCCCAGCGCACGGTAGCAGTCTTCCTCGGACTGGGTGATCACGCGGAAGCCGTAGATGTCGGAGAGGCGGGAGAACCCCATCTCTTTTTCTTCCATCTTGCGCCAGATCGAATAGGGCTTCTTGGCGCGTCCGAACACCTGCGCCTCGATCCCGGCCTTTTCGAGTTCCGAGCGCATGTCGCCGGTGATGCGATGGATCACATCGCCGGTTTCCTTCTGAAGCGTGATGAAGCGCCGCATGATCGAGGCGCGGCCTTCGGGGTTGAGGACCTTGAAGGCCAGATCCTCGAGTTCCTCGCGCATCCATTGCATGCCCATGCGGCCGGCGAGGGGCGCGAAGATGTCCATCGTCTCGCGGGCTTTCTTGGCCTGCTTTTCGGGGCGCATCGCCTTGATGGTGCGCATGTTGTGCAGACGGTCGGCCAGCTTGACCAGGATGACCCGCAGGTCCTTGGACATGGCCATGAAAAGCTTGCGGAAATTCTCGGCCTGCTGGGTCTCGCTGCTGGAGAGTTGCAGGTTGGTCAGCTTGGTCACGCCATCGACCAGATCGGCGATTTCGGTGCCGAAACGTTCGGCCACCTCGGCGTAGGATGCCTTGGTATCCTCGATCGTGTCATGCAGCAGGGCGGTGACGATCGTGGCGTCATCCAGCCGCTGTTCGGTCAGGATCGCGGCCACGGCGACGGGGTGGGTGAAATACGGCTCGCCGGACTGGCGGAACTGCCCCTCGTGCAGGGCGCGGCCATAGTCATAGGCCGCGCGGATCAGCGCCTCGTTGGTTTTGGGATTGTAGTTGCGGACCAGTGCGATCAGGTCTTCAACCGCGATCATTCCGTCCGCATCCTTCCTGCGCGCGGGCCTCAGCCCTGGCCCTGTGCTTCCATCAGGGCGCGCAGCAGTTTTTCCTCGGACATGTCGTCGTCCATCGGCTTGTCGGCCGCTTCGCCGCCACCCATCAGCAGGGCCATCGAATCATCTTCGGGCTCGTCGACCTCGATCTGGTTCTGGTTCGATTCGATCAGACGCTCGCGCAGTTCGCCGGCGGACTGGGTTTCCTCGGCGATTTCGCGCAGGGCCACGACAGGGTTCTTGTCCTTGTCACGATCCACGGTAAGGGCAGCACCAGAAGCGATTTCACGCGCCCGGTGCGCGGCAAGCATCACCAGTTCGAACCGGTTCGGAACCTTGTCTACGCAGTCTTCAACGGTTACGCGGGCCATAAGAGCACTCCCATCAGCGGATGTCGTGTGGATACAGGAGTGTATCCTGTAGAAACCCGCTATTTAGGCTGGATCGATGGCAGTTACAAGCCGCTATCGGCAGGGTTCCGGTTGCGCGGGCCGCACCGCCGCCCGGTCAGCGGGATCAAGCGCCGCGCACATCTGGACCACGCTCTGGCCGGTCAGCGGATGCACCCAGTCAGGCGCCACGTCGCAGAGCGGGACCAGCACGAAGGCGCGATCCTGCAACCTGGGATGGGGCAATATCAGCCGGTCGGGCATGTCCTGCGCCTGACGCGCGGCCGGCAGGTCGCGCCACGCGGTCTGGGTTTCGGCATCGGGCAGGACGGTGTCATCCGCGGCCAGAAGATCGAGGTCAAGTGTGCGCATCCCCCAACGCTGCAAGCGTTTGCGGCCATGCCGGTCCTCGATCCGGTGCAGGATTTCAAGCACCTGCTGCGGGGTCTGATCACCTGCCAGACGTGCCGCGGCATTCACGTAATCGGGCCCCGCGCCGGCGGGAAAGCAGGGGGTGGCGAAAAAACGGCTGACGGCCAGCACCTGAAGGCCGCTGGCCGCGATATCCTGCAGAGCGGCGCGCAAGGTCAGATCGGCGCCGCCGTTCTTTCCGGGGAGGTTGCCGCCGAGGGCGATGAGATATTCGTGAACGGACATGAATTGGCAACTATCTTTCGATACATCTTAATGGCTTGCGATCAGAACAGGCTCAGCCTAATTTCACCGTTACCTGTCGCGTATTTTACACTTCGCGCCACTCGCGATTAATTATTTTTTTGTTCTGACCCACCACTCACACTACCCCTTGCCGCGACAGGACGGAACCCGGAAGGACCCTGACATGTTTTACAAGGACGAACGGCTTGCGCTGTTCATAGACGGATCCAATCTGTATGCGGCTGCACGGTCGCTTGGATTCGATATCGACTACAAGCTGCTGCGTCAGGAATTCATGCGTCGCGGCAAGCTGGTGCGTGCGTTCTATTATACGGCGCTGCTGGAGAATGACGAGTATTCGCCGATCCGTCCCCTCGTCGACTGGCTGCATTACAATGGCTACACGATGGTGACGAAACCGGCCAAGGAATACACCGACGGCCAGGGACGCCGGAAGGTGAAGGGCAACATGGACATCGAGCTGACGGTCGATGCCATGGAACTTGCGCCGCGTGTGGATCACATCGTGCTTTTCTCGGGAGATGGCGATTTCCGTCCCCTGGTGGAAAGCTTGCAACGCCAGGGCGTTCGCGTGTCGGTCGTGTCCACCATCCGCAGCCAACCCCCGATGATCGCAGACGAGCTGCGTCGCCAGGCCGATAATTTCATCGAGCTGGACGAGCTGAAGGATGTGATCGGCCGCCCGCCGCGCGACATGATGGCGCCGCGCGAGAACGGTGTTTCGGCCGAAGTCTGAGGACTGAAACGGATCACCGGCCCTGCTGCACGTATAAAGCGAAGGGCGGATTGCACTGGCAATCCGCCCTTCGCATTTCGCTCGGGGCCTGCCAGCGGGTCAGTTCGCGGCGGCCTTTTCGTTGATCTGGTCATGGATTTCGATCACGCGGTCGGGCCAGGTGCTTTTAATGTAAGCTAGGGTTGCCGCGATCTCGGCATCGGTCAGGATGTCGCCATAGCCCGCCATGCGGCTGCGGTAGCCGCCGCCGACCATCGCCTCGATCCCGTATTTGGTGATGTCGAACAGCTGCTGGTCCGGGTGATGCCAGGTATGACCGCTGGGATCATGGGGCGGTGCGGGCAGATAGCCGTCATTGTCGCGCACCTGCCAGTCGGGCTGTCCTTCCAGGCCCGCGCCATGGCAGGCGGCACAATATTCGCCGTAGATCTGTTGGCCCTTGGCCACCGCCGCCGCGTCGCGCCAGGGCAGGAAACCGGACTGTTCGGATGCTGTCAGGGGCTGCGCGGCCAAGGCCAGCGCAACGGCCATGATGTAACGCTTCGTCATGATGAGCCTTTCGTCTTGCGGCGCTTACCATCACGGACCGGCCCGGTGCGGGCAAGTCACAGCCGCGTGAGA
>JAJLKH010000026.1:0-19305 GCA_033839205.1 Rhodobacterales bacterium
GCGATATCGCGGCCTGCGGCGACCGCGCTGGACCAGGCCCATTGGAAATTGTAGCCGCCCAGCCAGCCGGTCACATCCACCGCCTCGCCAATGAAATAAAGGCCCGGCACGGTCTTGGACATCATGGATTGCGACGAAAGCCCGTCGGTGTCGATCCCGCCCAGCGTGACCTCGGCGGTGCGGTAGCCTTCGGATCCGGTGGGCGTCAGGGCCCATCCGGTCAGCCGGTCGGCAAGCGCGCGCAGCTTGGCGTCGCTCTGATCGGCAAGGTTGCCCGCCAGCGCCCATTCGGTGGCCAGGTGATCGGCCAGGCGCGCGGGCAGCATCTGGCCCAGGACCGTCTGCATCTGCCGCTTGCCTGATGTCTGCCGCTGGGTGCGCAGGGCCTCATAGGGGTCTGCCCCCGGCATCAGGTTGACGGTGATGCTGTCCCCCTCGACCCAGTAGCTGGAGATTTGCAGGATCGCGGGGCCGGACAGGCCGCGATGGGTGAAGAGCATCGCCTCGGCAAAGCTGGTCTGGCCGCAGGCGGCGGTCACCGGGGTTGCCACGCCCGCCAGCGGGGCGAAACGCTCGGGCTGGAAGGTCAGCGGCACAAGGGCGGGGCGCGTGTCGGTCACCGCATGGCCGAACTGGCGCGCGATGTCATAGGCCAGGCCCGTCGCGCCCATCTTGGGGATCGACTTGCCGCCCGTCGCCACGATCAGGTTGGCGGCCTCTACCACGACCTGCCGCCCCTCGCGTTCCAGCGTCACGGCAAAGCCCTTGCCGCTCTGCGCGACCGACAGCACCGCCGTGGACAGCCACAGATCGGCGCCTGCCGCCTTCAACTCGGCCAGCAGCATCGCCACGATATCCTTGGCGGAGCGGTCGCAGAACAGCTGCCCCAGCGTCTTTTCATGCCAGGCGATGCCATGGCGCGCGACAAGATCCAGGAAATCCCACTGGGTATAGCGTTTCAGCGCGGATTTGCAGAAATGCGGGTTGCGGCTGAGGAAATTGGCGGGGCTGGTGTGCAAATTGGTGAAATTGCACCGCCCCCCGCCCGAGATGCGGATCTTCTCGCCCGGGGCCTTGGCGTGATCCACGACAAGCACCCGGCCCCCCGCATGGGCGGCCGCCATCAGCCCCGCGGCCCCGGCACCAAGGATCAGACTGTCAACCTGCATGGACGGCAGGTGGCGCGAATTGCCCGCCAAGGCAAGGGGATAAGGCTTTCATTGCGGATATTTTCGCGCTACACTCGGCTTCAGACCCCGGAAAGGGGCGATGTTCGAGGCAGTGTACGGCGGTAATCCATGACAGAGATGGTCTATGGCTCGGTTCCGGTCAGGAACGCGGAGCCTGTTCTTCCCAAATGGTGGCGCACCATCGACCGCTGGTCGATGTCCTGCATCCTGATGCTGTTCGGGATCGGGTTGCTTCTGGGCTTTGCCGCCTCGCCGCCGCTGGCTGCCAAGAACGGGCTGTCTCCCTTCCATTACGTCGAACGCCAGGCGATGTTCGGCGGCCTGGCGTTGATCGCGATGTTCCTGACCTCGATGATGTCGCCGCTGCTGGTGCGCCGGTTGGCGGTCATCGGCTTTCTGGTCGCTTTCATTTCGCTGATCGGGCTGCCCTTCTTCGGGACCGATTTCGGCAAGGGCGCGATGCGGTGGTATTCGCTGGGCTTTGCCAGCGTGCAGCCGTCCGAGTTCCTGAAACCCGGTTTCATCGTGGTCGCCGCATGGATGCTGGCCGCGGGGCAGGAGATCAACGGCCCGCCGGGGCGGCTGTGGTCGCTGATGCTGGCCGCGGCCATCGTGCTCTTGCTGGCGTTCCAGCCCGATTTCGGGCAGGCCGCGCTGATCCTGTTCGGCTGGGGCGTGATGTATTTCGTGGCCGGCGCGCCCATGGTGCTGCTGGTGGCGATTGCCGGGCTTGTCGTGCTGGGCGGCACCTTCGCCTATGAGAATTCCGAGCATTTCGCCCGCCGCATCGACGGGTTCCTGACCCCCGAGGTCGATCCCCGCACGCAGCTGGGCTATGCCACGAACGCGATCCAGGAAGGCGGGTTCTTCGGGGTCGGCGTCGGCGGAGGCGAGGTGAAATGGTCGCTGCCCGATGCGCATACCGATTTCATCATCGCGGTCGCGGCCGAGGAATACGGCCTGATCCTGGTGCTCTGCATCATCGCGCTTTACGCCAGCGTGGTCGTGCGCTCGCTCTTGCGGCTGATGCGCGAACGCGATCCCTTCATCCGCCTGGCGGGCACCGGTCTGGCCTGCATGTTCGGCGTGCAGGCGCTGATCAACATGGGCGTGGCGGTGCGCCTGCTGCCCGCCAAGGGCATGACGCTGCCTTTCGTCAGCTATGGCGGTTCCTCGCTGATCGCGGGGGGAATTGCCGTCGGCATGTTGCTGGCCTTTACCCGCACCCGTCCGCAGGGCGAGATCGGAGACATCCTGAGGGGGCGGGTCAGATGAACCGCGACGCGCCCCTTCTGGTCATCGCGGCAGGCGGCACCGGCGGGCACATGTTCCCTGCGCAGGCGCTGGCCGAGGTGATGCTCAGGCGCGGATGGCGCGTGAAGCTGAGCACGGACGCGCGCGGCGCGCGATATACGGGCGGCTTTCCGCATTCGGTCGAGGTGGAACAGATCGCCAGCGCCACTTTCGCGCGCGGCGGCATCCTGGCCAAGACCATGGTGCCCTTCCGCGTGCTGGGCGGCATCCTGGGCGCGGTCTGGCGGATGCGGGGCGACCGGCCCGCGGCGGTGGTGGGTTTCGGCGGCTATCCTGCGATCCCGGCGGTGGCGGCGGCCACGCTGTTGCGGCTGCCGCGCATGATCCATGAACAGAACGGCGTGCTGGGCCGGGTGAACCGGCTTTTTGCGCCGCGTGTGCACAAGGTGGCCTGCGGGACATGGCCCACGGACCTGCCCGCCGGTATCGAAGGCGTGGATGTGGGCAACCCGGTGCGCGCCGCCGTGCTGGAACGGGCGGGGGCCGGTTATATCGCGCCCGGCGATTATCCCATGTCGCTTCTGGTGATCGGCGGCAGCCAGGGCGCGCGCATCCTGTCCGACGTGGTGCCCGCGGCGGTGGCGGCCCTGCCGGAGGCGGTGCTGCGCAACCTGCGCGTCAGCCACCAGGCCCGCGCCGAGGATGTCGAGCGGGTCGAGGCTGCCTATGCCGAGGCGGGCATCGCTGCCGAGGTGAAACCCTTTTTCCAGGATGTGCCGCGCCGCATCAGCGAGGCGCAGCTGGTCATCAGCCGCGCCGGGGCGTCAAGCGTCGCGGACCTCAGCGTGATCGGGCGGCCCTCGATCCTGATCCCCTTTGCCGCGGCCACGGCCGATCACCAGACCGCCAATGCGCGCGGGCTGGTTGATGCGGGGGCCGCGATCCTGATCCCGGAAAGCCGGCTGGACCGCCATGTTCTGGCCGAACAGATGATGTTGGTGCTGGACAATCCGCAAGGGGCCGAGGATATGGCCCGCGCGGCGCTGTCCTGCGGGCGGCCCGACGCGGCGCAAACCCTGGCCGACATGGTCGAGGCGCTGGCACAGGCACACAAGACCCCGAAAGGCGCAAGATGAACGCGGCAACCAAACTTCCCGGCGACGTCGGTCCCATCCATTTCGTCGGCATCGGCGGCATCGGCATGTCCGGCATCGCCGAGGTGCTGCTGAACCACGGCTACACGGTGCAGGGTTCGGACCAGAAGACCACCAAGATCACCGACCGCCTGGCAGGCCTTGGCGCCACGATCTTCGAAGGGCAGGCGGCCGCGAACCTGGCGGGCGCGCAGGTCGTCGTCATCTCGAGCGCGATCAAGCCGGGCAATCCCGAACTGGATGAAGCGCGCCGCATGGGCCTGCCGGTCGTGCGCCGGGCCGAGATGCTGGCCGAACTGATGCGGTTGAAATCCAACATCGCCATCGCGGGCACCCATGGCAAGACCACGACCACCACCATGGTGGCCGAGGTGCTGGTGGCCGGAGGCATCGACCCCACGGTGGTCAATGGCGGGATCATCCACGCCTATGGCTCGAACGCGCGGATGGGGCAGGGCGAATGGATGGTGGTCGAGGCCGACGAGAGCGACGGCACCTTCAACCGGTTGCCCGCGACCATCGCCATCGTCACCAATATCGACCCCGAACACATGGAGCACTGGGGCGATTTCGAGCGGCTGAAACAGGGTTTCCTGGATTTCGTGTCGAACATCCCGTTCTACGGCGTGGCCGTGTGCTGCACCGATCACCCCGAGGTGCGCAGCCTTGTGGGCCGCATCACCGACCGGCGCGTGATCACCTATGGCTTCAACGCGCAGGCCGATGTGCGCGCGCTCAACCTGCGCTACGAGGCGGGGGTTGCGCATTTCGACATCGCGCTGCAGGCCGAGGATATCGTGATCGAGGGCTGCTCGCTTCCGATGCCGGGCGATCACAACGTGTCGAACGCGCTGGCCGCGGTGGCCGTGGCGCGGCACCTGGGGATGAAGGGCGACGAGATCCGCGGCGCGCTGGCGGCCTTCGGAGGGGTCAACCGGCGCTTTACCAAGGTGGGCGAGGTGAATGGCGTCACCATCATCGACGATTACGGCCATCACCCGGTCGAGATCGCGGCGGTGCTGAAGGCCGCGCGCCAGGCGACGCAGGGCCGCGTGATCGCGGTGCACCAGCCGCATCGCTATACGCGCCTGTCCGCGCTGTTCGAGGATTTCTGCGGCTGTTTCAACGAGGCCGATGTGGTGGCCATCGCCGAGGTCTATGCCGCTGGCGAGGCTCCCATCGCGGGCGCCAGCCGCGATGACCTGGTGGCCGGGCTGATCCGGCACGGGCATCGCCATGCGCGCGCGGTCACGGACGAGGATGACCTGCTGCGGCTGGTGCGCGAACAGGCGCGGCCCGGTGACATGGTGGTCTGCCTGGGCGCGGGCACGATCAGCGCCTGGGCGAACAACCTGCCCGCGCGGCTGGAGGGCTGAGCCGGTGCGCCCGGTCCGCGCCCGTTGCATTGCGCGGCGCCGGAGCGTGGTGGATATTTGGAGCAAGAAGAAACAGCGGGCATGCTGCGGGAGGGCAAGCCATGGCTGACACCCTCAAGCGACGGATCGGACCGGGCCTGCTGACCGCCTATGGCGTCGGCATCATGGTGGGGGCGGGCATCTATGTGCTGACCGGGGCCGCCGCCGGGGCGGCGGGCATCTGGGCGCCGCTGTCCTTTGCGCTGGCGGCGATCGTGGCGGTGCCGACCGCGCTGAGCTTTGCCGAACTGGCCGCGCGCATTCCCGAGGCGGCGGGGGATTCATCCTATGTCGAAATGGGGCTGCGCCGGCATTGGCTGGCCATGGCGGTGGGGGCGGTCAACGTGATCGCGGGCATCGTGGCGGCGGCGGCGGTGCTGCGCGGCGGCGTGGGCTACCTGGTGTCGATCGTCGATATGCCCTTTGCCTGGGGTGTCGTCGGCCTGGGCGCGGCGATGACGGTGATCGCGGTGGTGGGCGTGCTGGAAAGCCTGGCCTTCGCCGCGGCGATGACGGTGATCGAGGTGATCGGCCTGACGTTGGTGATCGGCGCGGGCTTTGCCGCTGCACCGGTTGCGGAGTGGGTGGCCCCGCCCGCCCCGGAATGGTCGGGGGTGGCGGCGGCGACGATCTTTGCCTTTTTCGCCTTCATCGGGTTCGACGACATGGTCAATATCGCCGAAGAGACCCATGCCCCCGGGCGCACCATGCCACGCGCGATCCTGGGGGCGCTGGCGATCACGGGGCTTTTGTACATGCTGGTGTCGCTGGCCGCCGTCCGGGCCGTGCCGCGCGAGGTGCTGGGCGCGTCCGAGCGGCCGCTGGCGCTGGTCTGGGAGGCGGGGGCGGGCACATCGGCGGCCTTCCTGGCCGCCATCGCGGTGGCCGCGGCGCTGAACGGGGTGCTGGCGCAGATCGTCATGGCGGCGCGGGTGCTGTTCGGCCTGGGCAAACGCTCGCCCGGGTTCGCGGTTTTCCGCGCGGCGCATCCGCGTTTCGGCACGCCCGTGCTGGGCACGGTGGTGATCGGGGCCTGCGTGACCGCCTCGGCGCTGACCCTGCCGGTGGCGGTGCTGGCCGAGATCACCACCCAGGCGCTGCTGATCGTCTTCGCCATCGTCAACGCGGCGCTGATCGGGCTGAAGCGGCGGGTGCCGGATGGGCCTTTCGTGGTGCCCATGGCGGTGCCGGTGCTGGGGATCGTCACCTGCGCGCTGACGTTCATGGCCTCTTTCCTGGGGGGCGGGGGATGACCGGGTCGCTGATCCTGGCCTGTGTCTGGGCGCTGGGGGCCAACCTGGCGGCGATGCTGCCCTCGCGCGACAATCACTGGCGGCGGGCCTATGTGCTGATCGGCTTGGGTATTCCCCTTCTGGGCTATGTGACCTATGAGAACGGGCCCGTCATCGGCCTTGTGGTCATGGTGGCGGGGATGAGCATGCTGCGCTGGCCGGTCATCTATCTTGGCCGCTGGATGCGCCGCCGGATGGAGAAATAGGATGGCCCGACCCGACCGGATCGAGGGGCTGCGCGGCAGCCTGAGCACAGGCAAGCCGCTGTCCGAGCTGACATGGCTGCGCGTAGGCGGTCCGGCGGACTGGATCTATCAGCCGGCCGATACGACAGACCTTGCGCATTTCCTGGGCGCGCTGGATGCCGATGTCGCGGTTTTCCCGATGGGGGTGGGCAGCAACCTGATCGTGCGCGACGGTGGCCTGCGCGCCGTGGTGATCCGGCTGGGGCGCGGCTTCAACGGGATCGAGATCGCGGGCGAGCGGGTGATCGCGGGGGCGGCGGCGCTGGATGCGCATGTGGCGCGGCGCGCGGCCGAAGCCGGGCTTGACCTGACCTTTCTGCGCACCATCCCCGGCAGCATCGGGGGCGCGGTCAGGATGAACGCGGGCTGCTATGGATCCTACGTGGCCGATGTGCTGACCGGGGTCGAGGCGGTCACCCGCGACGGGCGCATCGTCACGCTGACGCGCGAGGATCTGCAACTGTCCTACCGGCAAAGCGTGCTGCCCGAAGGCTGGGTGCTGACACGGGCCACATTCGCCGCCCCCTCGGGCGATCCCGCCGCACTGGCCGCGCGGATGGAGGACCAGATCGCTCGCCGCGACGCGAGCCAGCCCACAAGAGACCGCAGCGCAGGCAGCACGTTCCGCAACCCGGCCGGATTTTCCAGCACGGGCCGCGCCGATGACCTGCATGACCTGAAGGCCTGGAAGCTGATCGAGGATGCGGGCCTGCGCGGCGCGCGCCTTGGCGGCGCGCAGATGAGCGAGATGCATGCCAATTTCCTGATCAACGCCGGTGGCGCCAGCGCCGCCGATCTGGAAAACCTTGGCGAATTGGTGCGAAAAAAGGTTTACGATTCAACCGGGATCACGCTAGAGTGGGAAATCATGAGGGTCGGCGAAACGACCCCTGAGAGCGGTTGACAGGCACTATCACACATAAGGGTCACTGACCCATGCACAAAAGGGTCATTCAAGGCCCGGGATTCGAGGCACGGATTGGGTATGTCGGGCAGGACACCCCCCAAGGTTGCGGTATTGATGGGCGGCGCTTCGGCTGAACGCGAGGTGTCACTGTCGTCGGGGCGTGAATGCGCCGCGGCGCTGCGGGCCGAGGGCTATGAGGTGGTCACGCTGGATGCGGGCGCCGATCTGCCCGCGCGGCTGGCCGAGGTCGCGCCCGATGTCGTCTTCAACGCGCTGCATGGCCGCTGGGGCGAGGATGGCTGCGTGCAGGGTCTGCTGGAATGGCTGCGTCTGCCCTATACCCATTCGGGCGTGCTGGCTTCGGCGCTGGCGATGGACAAGCAGCGCACCAAGGATATCTACCGCGCCGAAGGCCTGCCCGTGGTGCCCAGCCTGCTGGCAACGCAGGGCCAGATCGCGGCCGCGCATCTGATGCCGCCGCCCTATGTGGTCAAACCCTTCGATGAAGGCTCATCCGTGGGCGTGGTGATCGTGCGCGAGGGCATGAACGCGCCGCGCCTGCCCGACGGCCTGCCCGATGTGCTGATGGTCGAGGCCTATGCGCCGGGGCGCGAGCTGACCGTGACCGTGATGGGCGACCGCGCCCTGGGCGTGACCGAGATCATCACCGATGGCTGGTATGATTACGACGCGAAATACAAGCCCGGCGGCTCGCGCCATGTCTGCCCCGCCGATCTGCCCGCCGATATCACTGCGGCCTGCATGGATTACGCGCTGCGTGCGCATCGCGCGCTGGGGTGCCGGGGTGTCACGCGGACCGATTTCCGCTGGGACGACGCGCGCGGTCTGGATGGGCTGGTGCTGCTGGAGACGAACACCCAGCCGGGCATGACGCCCACGTCGCTGTCGCCCGAACATGCCGGGCTGATCGGGCTGAGCTTCGGGCAGTTCTGTGCCTGGATGGTGGAGGATGCCTCGTGCAACAGGTGAACCAGCGGCTTGATCCGGCGCCCTCGCGCTGGTCCTACCGGATGCAGCGGCTGATGCTGACGCCGCTCTATCGCAACCTGCTGCGCGTCGGGCTGCCCTTCGCCATCGCTTTCGGGTCCGTCACGCTTTACATGTCCGACGATCAGCGCCGCGAGACGGTGGTGCAGGGATTTGTCGATCTGCGCGAGCAGTTCCAGACGCGCCCCGAATTCATGGTCAACCTGATGGCGATCGACGGCGCATCCAGCAGCGTGGCCGAAGACATCCGCGAAGTGCTGCAACTGGATTTCCCGATCAGCAGCTTCGATCTGGAGCTTGAGGATATCCTGGCCCAGATCCGCGACCTGCCGCCGGTTCAGGATGCCAGCCTGCGGGTGCGCTCGGGCGGGATCCTGCAGGTCGATGTGGTCGAACGCAGCCCGGCCGTGGTCTGGCGCACCGCGCAGGGCCTCGAAGTTCTGGATGCCACCGGCGCCGTGATCGCGCCCGCCACCTCGCGCGAGGCGTTCGCCGCCTTGCCACTGATCGCGGGCGAGGGGGCGGATCGCCATGTGACCGAGGCGTTGGATCTCGTGCGCGCCGCGGGCCCCCTTGGCGCGCGGATGCGCGGCCTTGTGCGCGTGGGTGACCGGCGCTGGGACGTGGTGATGGACCGCGAGCAGCGCATCCTTCTGCCCGAGGACGGGCCGGTGCAGGCGCTGGAGCGCGTGATCGCCATGGGCCAGGTCCACGAGATGCTGGAGCGCGACCTGTCCGTCGTGGACATGCGCCTGAGCCAGCGCCCCACCATCCGGATGAACCCTGCCGCTGTCGAACAGTGGCGTGAATTGCAGACAACTCATGCAGGGATTGCAAGACAATGATCGAGCTTTATGAAAGCCAGCGCGCCATGCGGAACATGCGCCGCGCCGCCATGCAGCGCGGTGTCGTGGCCATTCTTGATGTGGGCAGCTCGAAGATCGGATGCCTTGTGCTGCGCTTCGACGGGGCCGATCGCGGGATCGAGGTGGAAGGCGTGGGGCCGATGGCGGGGCAGGCGGGCTTCCGGGTGATCGGTGCCGCGACGACACGCTCGCGCGGTGTCCGCTTCGGCGAGATCCAGTCCATGCAGGAAACCGAACGCGCGATCCGCACCGCCGTGCAGGCCGCGCAGAAAATGGCCAATATCCGCGTTGATCACGTCATCGCCTGTTTCTCGGGCGGCGCGCCGCGCAGCTATGGGCTGGCGGGGGCGATCGACCTTGAAGGGCATGTGGTCACCGAGCAGGATGTCAGCCGCGTTCTCAGCGCCTGCGACGTGCCGGATTATGGCGAGGGGCGCGAGGTGCTGCATGCCCAGCCTGTCAACTTCGCGCTGGATCACCGTTCGGGTCTTGCCGATCCGCGCGGCCAGATGGGGATGCGCCTTGCGACCGACATGCATATGCTGACGGTGGATGCGGCCACGATCCAGAACCTTGCCCATTGCGTGAAGCGCTGCGACCTGGAACTGGCCGGTGTCGCCTCGTCCTCCTACGTGTCGGGCATCTCGGCCATGGTCGAGGACGAACAGGAACTTGGCGGGGCCTGCATCGACCTGGGCGGCGGCACGACCGGCATCTCGATCTTCATGAAAAAGCACATGATCTATGCCGACAGCGTCAAGATGGGCGGCGACCACGTGACCGGCGACATCTCGATGGGGCTGGGTGTGCCGACGGCCACGGCCGAGCGTATCAAGACATTCTACGGCGGCGTCGTGGCCACGGGCATGGATGATCGCGAGATGATCCAGACCGGCGGCGATACCGGCGACTGGGAACATGACCGCCGCACCGTCAGCCGGGCCGAACTGATCGGGATCATGCGTCCGCGCGTCGAGGAGATCCTGGAAGAGGTCCGCGCGCGCCTGGACGCGGCCGGGTTCGAACATCTGCCCAGCCAGCAGATCGTGCTGACCGGCGGCGGCAGCCAGATCCCCGGTCTGGATGGCCTGGCCAGCCGCATCCTGGGCCAGCAGGTCCGCCTTGGCCGCCCGCTGCGGGTGCATGGCCTGCCGCAATCGGCCACCGGCCCCGGTTTCGCCAGCGCGGTGGGCCTGTGCCTCTTCGCGGCACATCCGCAGGACGAGTGGTGGGATTTCGAGATTCCCGTGGATCGCTACCCGGCGCGGTCCCTCAGACGCGCTGTAAAATGGTTCAAGGACAACTGGTGACCGCTAGATATGGCCCATTCGGCGAAATCCCGCGTGCGATGAGCATTCGATTGCCATATTTTGTGGTGAATTCGCGTTTTTTTGGTGACGATCCCGGTAGATCGGGTTAAGAATAGGACCGAATAGGCAGAAAAATGCCCGCAAATGCGGGCTTTAACCTCAGGCGGACAGATCATGACATTGAACCTTTCGATGCCCGGACATGAAGAGCTCAAGCCCCGTATCACCGTGTTCGGTGTCGGTGGCGCGGGTGGCAATGCGGTCAATAACATGATCGAGAAGAAGCTGACCGGTGTCGAATTCGTCGTGGCGAATACCGACGCGCAGGCGCTGCAGCAAAGCAACGCGCCCAGCCGGATCCAGCTTGGCGTCAAGGTCACCGAAGGTCTGGGGGCAGGGGCCCGCGCTTCGGTCGGTGCGGCCGCCGCCGAGGAATCGATCGAACAGATCGTCGACCACCTGGCCGGTGCGCATATGTGCTTCATCACCGCGGGCATGGGCGGTGGCACCGGGACCGGGGCCGCGCCGATCATCGCACAGGCCGCGCGCGAGCTGGGCGTTCTGACCGTGGGCGTCGTGACCAAGCCCTTCCAGTTCGAAGGCGCCAAGCGGATGCGCCAGGCCGAGGAAGGCGTCGAGGCGCTGCAGAAGATGGTGGATACGCTGATCATCATCCCCAACCAGAACCTGTTCCGCCTGGCCAATGAAAAGACCACATTCACCGAGGCCTTCTCGATGGCCGACGACGTGCTCTACCAGGGCGTCAAGGGTGTGACCGACCTGATGGTGCGCCCGGGTCTGATCAACCTGGACTTCGCCGATGTCCGCGCCGTCATGGACGAGATGGGCAAGGCGATGATGGGCACCGGCGAGGCATCGGGCGAGGATCGCGCGATCCAGGCCGCCGAAAAGGCCATCGCCAACCCGCTGCTGGACGAAATCAGCCTCAAGGGTGCCAAGGGCGTTCTGATCAATATCACCGGCGGGCATGACCTGACCCTGTTCGAACTGGACGAAGCCGCCAACCGCATCCGCGAGGAAGTGGACGCCGATGCGAATATCATCGTGGGCTCGACCCTCGACACCGAGATGGAAGGCATGATGCGCGTCAGCGTCGTCGCCACCGGCATCGACGTGGTCGAGGCCGTGGCCGAGATCCCGCGCCCCCGTCGCGGCATGGCGCAGCCCCTGACCCAGCAGGTCAGCCAGGAAACCGCCGCCGCTGCCGCAGCCCCCGCGCCGGTCGCCGCCAAGCAGGCGGAACCCGCCCCGGTGCAGGCGCCGAAAGAGACGCCGGCCCCCGTGCAGCGCAAGGCCGAGCCGACCTTCTTCGAGGATCTGGATGTGCAGCGCACCGCCGCCGCCGAACAGATGGACGACATCTTTGCGGAAGATGCGGATCAGGACGACAGCCTGCCGCCCCCGGCCTATCAGCCGCGCCAGGCGCAGCCCCAGGCCCGTTATGAAGAGGAAGAGGATCAAGCCGCCGCGTTCGTGGCACCGCGCGCCCCCGCGCCCGGCACCCCCTCGCCCGAGGCGCTTGCCCGTCTGCAGCAGGCCGTCAACAAGGCGGCCCCCGCCGTGCAGCGTCCGGCACCGCAGCCCGAGCCCGAGCATCGCCCGCGTTTCGGCATCAACTCGCTGATCAATCGCATGACCGGCCACGCCCCCGAGGCGCAGGATCGCGCCCCCGCGCAGCCCGCCCGCCAGCAGCCGCCGGTGCGCGCGCAGGCCTCGCAGGGCTATGCGCAGCAGCCCCGTCCGGCACAGGCCGATGCGCAGGATCCCGACCAGGAACGGATCGAAATCCCGGCCTTCCTGCGCCGTCAGGCCAACTGATACAGGCCGATTCCGGCCCAACCTATGCTTTGGAACAGACCGCCTTCGGGCGGTCTTTTTCGTTTCATTGCAAGGATTTGCGCCGATGGAACGGGCGCTGTGGCAGATATCCGCCCATCGGTTTCGGGGATGTTTCAAACGGTTACAAAGATTGAATTGTTACTAAAGCGTCACAACCCTATTTTTTCGGCAAGGCGCCAGACCGCCATATCCAAACCCGAGGCTTGACGTGCAGCATACTTTGAAATCGGCGGTTCGCTTTGACGGCGTTGGGCTGCATTCCGGCAAGCCCGCCCATATGGTGATCCACCCCGCGGCCGCCGAACACGGGATCTGGTTCCGCCGCAGCGACGTGCTGTTCGGCGATGCGATGATTCCCGCCCGCTGGGATGCGGTGCGCCAGTCGCCGCTGTGCACGCTGCTGGAAAACCAGTCGGGTGTGACCGTCTCGACGGTTGAACATGTGATGGCCGCGCTGGCGGGTTGCGGTGTGCATAACGCGCTGATCGAAATCGACGGTCCCGAAGTGCCGATCCTTGATGGCAGCGCCGCCGCCTTCGTGCGCAGCATCATGCAGCGTGGCCTGCGGGCGCAGGCCGCCCCGGTGCGCGCCCTGCGCGTGCTGGAAACGGTCGAGGTGCGGCGCGGTGATGCCTGGGCGCGTCTTGCGCCCTCCGACAGCCTTGTGATCGATTTCCACATCGAATTCGACGATGCCGCGATCGGTGCGCAGTCCAAGCGCCTTGTCATGTCCAACGGCACATTCGTGCGCGAATTGTGCGACAGCCGCACGTTCTGTCGGCAGGCGGATGTCGAGGCGATGCATGCTTGCGGCCTTGCCCTGGGCGGGACGCTGGAAAATGCCGTCGTGGTCGATGGCGATCGCGTGCTCAGCCCCGGTGGCCTGCGACACCGTGACGAGGCCGTGCGCCACAAGATGCTGGATGCGCTGGGTGACCTGTCGCTGGCGGGGGCGCCGCTGCTTGCGGCCTATACCGGCCACCGGGCGGGCCATGCCCTGACCAACGAACTGCTGCGCGCGCTGTTCGCGCGGCCTTCGGCCTACCGGATGGTCGTCTGCGACCCGGCGATGACCGCGCGGCTTCCGGGCGTCGGCGTTCACATGGACGAAATTCCCGCGGTCGCCTGAGCCGGACTGCGCCGCGTGGCGCATCTGTGTCGGTCTATTTGCGCCAAAGACGTTTTGCACCGGAATTTTCTGTGCTAGGACCGTCCTTAACGGCAGGGTCAATCCCTGCGGACGAGACCAGACAAGGGTGAGAGCAAGCATGACAGGCGGGTCCCGAACAAGCGTGATCGGTGGCATTCTACTGGCTGTTCTGCTGGCGGGGTGCAACAGTACGGTGGAACGTGCCGGGCGCGGATCGATTCCCCTCGACAGTTTCACCGCCGAACAGATCTACGAGCGCGCGGAGTTCGAGATCGACCGCAACCGCCCCGAAGACGCCGCCTTCTATTTCTCGGAAATCGAACGTCTCTATCCCTATTCGGAATGGGCCAAGCGCGGCCTGATCATGCAGGCCTATTCCTATCACTCGGCGCGCGATTACGAAAACAGCCGCGCCGCGGCACAGCGCTATATCGATTTCTACCCGGCGGACGAGGATGCAGCCTATGCCCAGTACCTTCTGGCGCTGTCATACTATGACCAGATCGACGATGTGGGCCGTGACCAGGGCCTGACCTTCCAGGCGCTGCAAGCCCTGCGCACGGTGATCGAGGTCTATCCCGACAGCGAATACGCCAGTTCCGCGATCCTGAAATTCGACCTTGCCTTCGACCACCTGGCCGGCAAGGAAATGGAGATCGGGCGCTACTACCTGAAAGGCAATCACTACACCGCTGCGATCAACCGTTTCCGCGTCGTGGTGCAGGATTTCCAGACCACCAGCCACACCGCCGAGGCGCTGCATCGCCTGGTCGAGGCCTATCTTTCGCTGGGCCTGACCCAGGAGGCGCAGACCGCCGGCGCGATCCTTGGTCATAACTTCCGCGCCACCACCTGGTACGAGGACAGCTTCAAGCTGCTGAACGGCCGCGGACTGGAGCTTGAGGCCGCGGGCGACAGCTGGCTGGCGCAGATCTACCGCCAGACGATCCGCGGACAGTGGCTGTGATGCCCATGCCCTGCTCCGCTGGCGGACAGGCATGAGCCGGGGGCAGGCCGGGAATGCTGCGCGCGCTTGAAATCCGCGACATGCTGATCATCGACCGGCTGGACCTGGCCTTCCAGCCGGGTCTGAACGTGCTGACCGGGGAAACCGGGGCGGGCAAGTCGATCCTGCTGGACAGCCTGGGGTTCGTGCTGGGCTGGCGCGGGCGCGCCGAACTGGTGCGCCAGGGTGCCGAACAGGGCGAGGTGGTGGCGGTCTTCGAATTGCCCAAGGGCCATGCCGCCCATGCCGTGCTGGAAGAGGCGGGGCTGCCCACCGGGCCCGAACTGATCCTGCGGCGGATCAATACCCGCGACGGGCGCAAGACATCCTGGATCAACGACCGCCGCTGTTCCGGCGAGGTGCTGCGCGCGCTGTCCGACACGCTGGTCGAATTGCACGGCCAGCATGACGATCGCGGCCTGCTGGACCCCAAGGGCCACCGCAACCTGCTCGATGCCTTCGCGGGGCTGGCGGGGCAGCTTGACACGGTGCGCGCCGCATGGCGGCACCGCGCCCGCCTGATGCGCCAGCTTGACGAGGCGCAGGCCGCGCTTGATGCCGTGCGCGCCGAAGAGGAATTCCTGCGCCATGCCGTGGCCGAACTGGATGCGCTGGACCCCCAGCCCGGCGAGGAGGCCGAGCTGGACACCCGCCGCCGCATGATGCAGGGGGCCGAACGCATCCGCGAGGACATGGCCCGCGCCCATGCGATCCTGGGGCCGCAGGGCGCCGAGGGCGCGATGGGCGACGGTCTGCGCTGGCTGGACGGTATCGCCGACCGCGCCGAGGGGATGCTCGATGCCCCGCTCGAGGCGCTGGGGCGTGCGCTCAATGACCTGGCCGAGGCGGTGCAGGGGATCGAACGCGCGCAGGATGTGCTGAGCTTTGACCCCCATGCGCTGGAAACGGTCGAGGAGCGGCTGTTCGCGATCCGGGCGCTGGCGCGCAAGCATGACGTGCTGGCCGATGACCTGGGCAGCTTTGCCGAAGGGCTGCGCGACCGGCTGGCGGCGCTGGACCGGGGCGATGCCGACCTCAGGAGGCTCAAGGCGGAACTGGGCCGGGCCGATGCGGCCTATGACGCGGCGGCGGCGGCGCTGACGGCGGAACGCACCGAAGCGGCCGCGCGTCTGGACCGGGCGGTCACGGCGGAACTGGCCCCGCTCAAGATGGAGCGCGCGGTGTTCCGCACGGTGATCGAGCCATCCGATCCCGGACCCGAGGGGCGCGACAGCGTGGCCTTCAGCGTGGCGACGAACCCCGGCGCGCCTGCCGGGCCGCTGGCGCGCATCGCCTCGGGCGGGGAACTCAGCCGGTTCCTGCTGGCGCTCAAGGTCTGCCTCAGCGATCGCGACGCGGGCATCACCATGATCTTCGACGAGATCGACCGCGGTGTGGGCGGTGCCACCGCCGATGCGGTCGGCCGCAGGCTGGCCGCGCTGGCCACCGGCGGGCAGGTTCTGGTCGTGACCCATTCGCCCCAGGTGGCGGCCCTTGGCGCGCATCACTGGCGCGTGGAAAAGCGCGTGCAGTCCGACATGACCACAACCACTGTCGTGCCGCTGGATGCCGCCGCGCGGGTGGACGAGATCGCCCGGATGGTCGCGGGCGACACGATCACCGACGAGGCGCGCGGCGCGGCACGGGCGCTGCTGGCCGGGACGGTCTGAACCTGTCGCAGGTCAGGCCCGGTGCATCGGTTGCACTTGGATATTTGAAGCAAGAAGAAGCGCCCGCGCGGTGCTCAGATATCCTGCCGCAGCATCTTGCCGGGGTTCATGATATTGGCCGGGTCCAGCGCCATCTTCACCGTCTGCATCACGTCCCAGGCCTGCCCGTGTTCGGCCTGCATGTAATCGAGCTTGCCCAGCCCGATGCCATGCTCGCCCGTGGCCGTGCCCCCCATCTCCAGCGCGCGGCTCACCATCCGATGCGCCAGCGCCTTGGCGGTCTTTTCCTGTGCTGCGTCGGCCGCGTCATAAAGCAGGATGGCGTGGAAATTTCCGTCCCCCACATGACCCAGGATCGGCCCCGCGATGCCCGAGGCCGCGATATCCGCCTGGGTCTGCGTGACCGCTTCGGCCAACCGCGAGATCGGCACGCAGATATCGGTGACGATGGCCATGGCGCCGGGGCGCGAGGCCTTGATCGCGTAATAGGCGTTGTGGCGCATCGACCAGAGCGCGCGGCGATCCTCGGGGCGGGTGGCCCAGTCAAAGCCGGTGCCGCCATGGTCCGCGACGATCTGGCCGAAGGTTTCGACCTGTTCGCGCACGCCCGCCTCCGAGCCGTGGAATTCCACCATCAGATGCGGTCGCAACGGAATATCCGTGCCCGACCACGCGTTGACGGCGGCCACGCTGGCCTGGTCGATGAATTCGATCCGCGCCATGGGCAGGCCCAGCTGTATCGTGTCGATCACCGAGGCCACGGCATCGGCCATGCCGGAAAAGCCGCAGATCGCGGCCGCCGTCGCCTCGGGCTGGCCATGCAGGCGCAGCGTCATCGCGGTGTTCAGGCCCAGCGTGCCCTCGGCGCCGACGAAGAGCCCGGTCAGGTCATAGCCTGCCGCCGTCTTGCGCGCCCGCGTGCCGGTGCGGATCACGCGGCCATCGGCCAGCACCACCTCGAGGCCCAGGACATTGTCGCGCATCGTGCCATAACGCACCGCCGTGGTGCCGCTGGCGCGGGTCGAGGCCATGCCGCCCAACGAGGCATTGGCCCCCGGATCGACCGGGAAAAACAGCCCCGTGGCGCGCAGCGCCTCGTTCAGCGCCTCGCGGGTCAGGCCAGGTTGCACGACCACGTCCATATCGGCGGCATTGATCTGCAGCACCCGGTTCATCAGCCGGAAATCCACGCAGACACCGCCATGCGGCGACTGGGCCTGCCCCTCGAGCGAAGTGCCGGCGCCATATCCCACCACGGGAACCCCATGCGCCGCGCAAAGGCGCAGGATGTCCGAGACCTCGGCGGTGGTTTCCGGGTAGACGACGATCTCGGGCGGCATCAGCGGGAAATGCGTCTCCGAGCGGCCATGCTGGTCGAGTTCGGACTTGGACCGGGTTGCGCGTTGTCCTAACAAGGTGGTCAGATCGTCAAGTGCTGCCTGGCGTGTCATCCCGGTCTCCCAGCGATAAGGATGATCAAACCTAGGCCAAGCCGACAGGACGGGGAAGGGGCAAGAGCATGGAGAGAGCAGCGCGGCCGCATCCCCGCAAGGCCGATCGCGTCCTGGCCGGGGGGCCGTGGTGATGCGCCAGGTCCTTGCGGCCCAGGTGTTGCAGGCCCTGCGCCGGGGCTGGGCCTGGCTCGCCGAGGCCCTGCGCCTGCTGCGCAAGCGTGGCCCCAGTCAGTTCCAGTTCTGGCTGATCGCCCTGGTCATCGGGATCGCCGCCGGCTTCGCCGCCCTGCTGTTCCGCAAGGGGATCGAAACGCTGCAGGCCTTTCTCTATGGCACCGATGACGTGGCCAGGCTGCACAGTTTCGCCGAGACGATGCCCTGGTACTGGATCCTGATCCTGCCCATCGCGGGCGGGCTTGTCGTTGGGCTGATCCTGCACCGGTTTACCCCGGACGGGCGGGTGCGGGCTGTGGCCGATGTGATCGAAGGCGCCGCCATGCAGAACGGGCGGGTCGAGCATCGCGCGGGCATCGCTTCGGCAGCGGCCTCGCTGATCACTCTGTCGACGGGCGGCTCCAGCGGGCGGGAAGGGCCCGTCGTGCATATGGCGGCGGTGATCTCCAGCTGGGTCAGCGAACGCATCCGCGCCGACGGGATCACCGGGCGCGATCTGCTGGGCTGCGCGGTGGCGGCGGCGGTCTCGGCCAGTTTCAACGCGCCCATCGCTGGCGCGCTCTTCGCGCTCGAGGTGGTGCTGCGGCATTTCGCGGTCCATGCCTTCGCGCCCATCGCGATTGCCGCCGTCGCGGGCACGGTGATCAACCGCATCGAATACGGCGGCGTGACCGAATTCAGCCTGCCGGGCTTCAGCACGCTGGAATTCTACGGCGAATTGCCCGCCTTCCTGATCCTGGGGCTGGTCTGCGGGCTGGTGGCGACGGCGCTGATGCGCTCGATCTTCCTGGCCGAGGATGTGGGCAACCGTATCCAGCAGATGACCGGCCTGCCGCGCTGGCTGCGCCCGGCGGTGGCGGGGGCGATGCTGGGGGGGCTGGCGATCTGGTTTCCGCATATCATCGGCGTCGGTTACGAGACGACATCGGATGCCCTGACCGGCCAGCTGCTTCTGCACGAGGCGGTGGTGTTCTGCGCGCTCAAGGTGCTGGCGGTGGCCATCACCATGGGCGGGCGCATGGGGGGCGGGGTCTTTTCGCCCTCGCTGATGGTGGGGGCGCTGACGGGGCTGGCCTTCGGGATGATCGCCACGGGGCTGTTCCCCGAAGTGTCGGGCGCCAGCACCATCTATGCGCTGGCGGGCATGGGCGCGGTGTCGGCGGCGGTGCTGGGCGCGCCGATCTCGACCACGCTGATCGTGTTCGAAATGACCGGCGACTGGCAGATCGGGATTGCGGTTCTGACGGCGGTTTCGCTGTCGACGGTGCTGGCCTCGCGGCTGGTGGATCGCTCCTTCTTCCTGACGCAGCTCGAACGGCGCGGCGTGCACCTGGCGGCGGGGCCGCAGGC